>JALOMP010000024.1 GCA_025455365.1 Chitinophagaceae bacterium
ACGGCGCATTGTTCGTTCCATCGATGGCGGCAACACCTGGTCTGAAGTGCTGATCGGCTCTTCACCCGCCAGCTCCGTGGGTGGATTCGCGGATGTAATGGTTAATAAAACAGGAAACCGCGTGTATGCGGCGTTTACCGGTCGCAACCCGGACCGCATCCTCGTAGGCGTGTGGATGTCACCCTCGGGTGACGGGGGCAGCTGGACCCGCATTGCCGGAGGCACCACCCTCGGTGTAGACTCTGTTGCCGGCTGGAAAGCATATGACAATACGATACAAGGCGGTGAATTCTCCGCCGGATGGGGAAGGGTGACCTTTACCCTCGCGCCGTCCAACCAGAACCTCATGTATGTCCTCTACGAGAACGCCGCGAATGCAGCCGCGTCCTTGCCGGAAGCCGATTTATTCCGTTGTGACATGTCCACCACGCCTTTCACATGGTCAAACGTTTCCGCGCAGCTGACGGCAAAACGCAATGGAACCACGGACAGCTATTTTGAAGCACAGGGAGGCTACAATATGGTGGTGGCGGTCCATCCTACGCAGCCCAATATCGTCTTTGTGGGTGGTGTAAACCTGTTCCGGTCCACCGACGGTTTTGCAACCGCTGCCAATACCAGCTTTGTCGGTGGCCTTGCATCCAGCACCTATGACGACCCGGACAATATCTCCCACGTAGATTATCATTTCATCGCCTTTGATCCGTCCAACCAAAACCGGATGGTCACTACTTCCGACGGAGGCCTGGTGTCAACGGACAATGCAGCCGCAACACGGATTGAATGGGGCAATCTCAATAACCAATTCCAGACCATCCAGTATTACCACGTGGGCATTAATCCCACGGTGGGTTCAAGGGTTTATTTCGGCGGGTGCCAGGATAATTCCACCACTTTGCGGGATGCCGATGGAATCCTGGGCGGTTTACTTCCGGACAGCAACGACCACTATATCGTGGTGGGTGGCGACGGATGCCAGGTAGGCATGACCCGCAGGGACGGTGCCGGCCGGCAGCACCTTTTCGCCGCCGCGCAGGAAGGCCAGTTCTTCAGGATGCGTCTCTTCCCACCCTTCGACAATACCCTGTTCACCGCCGTTAAACCGGCCGCTGCCGGAAAGGGAGAGTTCATCACTTATTTCCACCTCGATGAAGACAATACAGACTTCCTGTATTATGTAAGCGAAGACAGCCTTTGGAGAACGGGGACATCCCTAACGGTTACGGCTAACCAGGGATGGACCGAAATGTTTGGCGTCAACAACTTCATAGACGGACACATTTTCTCCCTGGCCACCACCCGTGGCCCCTACTCATCCAACAGCCACCTGTTCATCGGAACGGATAATGGAAGGTTATACCGCCTCAAAGACCCCCAAACGGTACTGGCCACCCAACCACCAACGGATATTACGCCCACAGGTATGAGTCCCGGTTCTGTTGTGAGCGATATTGCCGTAAATCCCCGCAACCAGGACACGATGATGGTGATCGTTTCCAACTACAATGTGAATAGTATCTTCTGGACGGGCAACGCCACCGCACCAGCGCCCACCTGGCAGGTGGTGGAAGGCAACCTGTCTCTCCCTTCGGTACGCAGCTGCGCCGTTGTGGCGAAAAATTCCGGCGTGGAATATTATGTGGGGACCTCTTCCGGTCTCTTTAGCACTACATCCGTCAATGGCGCAGGAACGGTATGGGCCCGCGAAATTGGTGGCCCCATGACCACCGCCATCGTCAACTCCCTGGCTTACCGGTGGCAGGATAATGTAATGGTGGTTGGTACGCACGGAAACGGCATGTTTGCCGCCTATATCGGCGACGCCGTAACGCTGCCCACCGGTGTAAATGACCCCATCCGGAACGACAAGAATTTCATCCAGAAAGCATTCCCCACCCTGGCCAGCAACCAGATAACTTTCCAGATCGGAAATATGTTTTCGATCCGGAAGATCAGGGTACAGGTCACCAATATGGCTGGCCAGCTGGTATACGACCGTGAAACCGGCTACCAGAACGGAACCGTGGACCTGAGCCTGATGTCAAAGGGGACCTATATCCTTAGCGTCACCAGCAACGATCGTAAATACCAGTTCATACAGAAGTTCTTCAAGAATTAAGCAGGCTTCATGGCTTTACAACCCTGGCGATCAGCCAGACTGATCCGCATCGAACCGGAAGCGCCCCAAACCTGGCGCTTCTGGTTTGATGTGCCTGAGCTGGACAGGTTCGATTTTTCCCCAGGGCAGTTTGTAACCCTTGACCTGCCCATTCACGAAAAGCCCAATAAGCGCTGGAGAAGCTATTCAATCGCCTCCTGGCCGGATGGCACCAACGCGTTTGAACTGATCATCGTACTGAATGAGGAAGGTCCCGGCACCCGTTACCTATTTGAGGAGGCAGTCATTGGATCGGTTATACCATACCGTGGTCCACAGGGCGTCTTCGTGCTCCCGGAAAAACTGGACCACGACCTGTTCCTGATATGCACGGGTACCGGGATCGCGCCCTTTCGCAGCATGGTTCACCATATTTTCCGCCAGGGAGTTCCCCACAAGCATATCCATCTTGTTTTTGGCACGCGGAACAAGGAAAACCTGCTGTATCATGCGGAACTCAAGAGACTCGCAGAACAGCACCCGGATTTCTCCTATCATCCCGTACTGTCCCGTGAGGAATGGGACGGGGCACGCGGATATGTGCATGCGGAATATGTAAAACTTCTGGAGAACCGCCAGCCGGCCGATTTTTATCTTTGCGGATGGAAAGATATGATTCATGAAGCCCGGCAGACCCTTGCCACACTCGGCTATGACAAAAAATCCATACACCAGGAAATTTATGGATAAAGACCAGGGCCGGTAACCATTCAGCTATGTTCATTCTTTCCAAAATCGTCTTCTTCCTGCTGAATCCCGCGCTGTGGGTACTTCTTGCATTGCTGGTGGCCTGGAAAACCCGCAACCCATACCGAAAAAAAAGATGGCTTGCCGCGGCACTGTTCGTTTTCCTTTTCTTCTCGAGCCCGCTGGTGGTCCATCGTTTCATCAAACTCCACCAGTGGCAACCCATGCCCATGAAAGCCGGCGAAAAATATGAAGCCGGCATCCTGCTGGGAGGCGTATTGGGTTATGACGAAAATTACAAAGAGGCATTTTTCATGGGAGCCAGCGATCGATTCATCCAAACCCTCAAGCTGTACAAACAGGGTCATATCAAAAAAATCATCGTCAGTGGAGGAAATGCCGTGTTCGCAAAGGGGGATTACCGGGAGGGCGACTGGCTGGTAACCAACCTCCTGGCGATGGGTGTGCCACCGGAAGATATTTTGAATGAACGAAAGGCACAGAACACCGTGGAAAATGCGCGATTCTCACACCACATACTGGACTCCATGGGCAGTAACAGCCCGGTGGTGATCATCACCTCCGCATGGCATATGACCCGTGCGGTGAAAATCTTTGAAAAAGAAGGTGTGCCCGTGAGGCCCTACCCGGTAGATTATATGATCGTCCCGTCACAAAAGAAAATAAGGTGGCTTCACCTTGTGCCCACTGGCTCTGCCATGGAACAATGGAACCTTCTGCTCAAGGAATGGGTTGGTGTGCTGGCCATCGGCCTGCAAAGAACCAAAATCAACACCTCAAGCCCTGTCCGGTAAGGTCAGCGCAGATCTGATCAAAACCTGGCCGGCATGCCGACCAACCTGCCGGCAATGATTACCGTGTTTGGGAACGAACCAGCTCCCTTACCATCCCCAGCGGAACGCGTTCCTGCTTCATCGTATCCCGGTAGCGAACCGTAACAGTCTGGTCTTCCTTGGTTTGATGGTCGATCGTAACGCAGAAAGGCGTTCCGATCGCATCCATGCGCCTGTATCGTTTGCCAATCGTATCTTTTTCCTCGTAGAAGCAGTAGAAATCTTCCCTGCATTGGTGCATGAGGTCGAGGGCGATTTCCGGAAGCCCGTCTTTTTTGACGAGGGGCAGGATGGCCAGCTTGACCGGCGCGAGCTTTGGCGGTATCCGTAATACCACCCGGCTATCTTCCTTCCCATCTTCCTTGACCCACTTTTCTTCGGCGTAGGCATGGGAAAGGGTCAGCAGGAACATGCGGTCCAGGCCAATGGATGTTTCAATTACGTACGGGATGTAGTTCTGGTTGATCTCATGGTCGAAATACTGCATCTTCTTACCACTGTATTGCTGGTGGCTCGCCAGGTCGAAGTCCGTACGGGAATGGATCCCCTCCACTTCCTTCCACCCGATCGGGAATGCGTACTCGATATCCACGGCCGCATCGGCATAGTGGGCCAGTTTGACGTGGTCGTGGAAGCGGTAATGTTCAGCGAGGAAACCGAGACCCGTATGCCATTTCATGCGCTCTTCCTTCCAGTAGGCATACCATTCCTTCTGCGTGCCGGGCCGGATGAAGAACTGCATTTCCATCTGCTCAAACTCCCGCATGCGGAAGATGAACTGCCGGGCCACGATTTCGTTCCGGAAAGCTTTTCCCACCTGCGCTATACCAAAGGGTATTTTCATCCGGGCGGTCTTTTGCACGTTCAGGAAGTTCACGAAAATACCCTGCGCCGTTTCGGGTCTCAGGTAGATTTCGTTGGCCTCCTCAGCTACGGAACCCAGTTGCGTGGAGAACATGAGGTTGAACTGGCGGACATCCGTCCAGTTACAGGTATCGGACACGGCGCATTTGATCTTGTGCGTTTCAATGAGCGTTTTCAGCCCGGCGAAGTCATTGGCGGCAAGCAGGCGGTCCATGTCCGCGATCAGCTGGTCGGCCTCCACTTCGTGACCTTTTTTATTCAGCTCCTCCGCGTAACCCTCGATCAGGTGGTCCACCCGGTAGCGCTTTTTACTGTCCCGGTTGTCGATCATCGGATCGCTGAAATTGTCCACATGCCCGGATGCCTTCCAGGTGGTTGGATGCATAAAGATCGCCGCGTCTATCCCCACGATATTGTCATGCATGCGCGTCATGGAATTCCACCACTGATCGCGTATGTTTTTCTTCAGTTCGCTGCCCCAGGGACCGTAATCATATACGGCACTCAGCCCGTCGTAAATCTCGCTGGAAGGAAACACAAATCCATATTCCTTGGCATGGGAGATGATTGCCTGGAACTTTTGCTGGTCGGTCGTAATCATGCCGCGAAGATAGCACAGATTTTTATTCAGGGATTTTTAGCTGGGACCGTAGGAAGCAGTAGTTTTCTTAATTCCTGCTTTTGAGTTCTCCTGCCAACTTTATAGAATGCCGAAGTGCGTTAACACTATTCCAATCGTGATGTGAAACGATGATAAATTTCGGGTCAGGATACTTTTTCTGCACATGCTTAAGCGTCTTTTCGTACTCCACAACATTGCCATCTCCCAGGTAGCCTAAATTCTCCGCTTCGGCACCCTTAATTAAGCACCCTCCATAGAGAATTTTCTCCCTGCTAAACCAAATGACGATATTATCTTCTGTGTGTCCCTCCCCCGGATAATAGGTTTCAAAAGCATACTGTCCCATAGTGAAGGTGGTATCCTGGTCTATTAGATATTCAGCCCGCTTTTTGCCATTCTTCTCACTTAGCTTATCTGTCAGACGGGTAGTAAACGTCTTAATTCCCTGTTGCCTGTAATATTCAAGTCCTTCCGTTCTGTCGCTATGCCAATGCGTGGCAATACACATTATGACAGTCTTCTTATGTTTCAATTTGATACTTTCAAGCAAGGGTTGAAACTGTGTTGTATCCCAGGGGGTGTCAAACATGACAACACCATTACTTGTAACCAGGTACATCCCGTTTGCGGGTACCCTGCTACCCTCATATGTATTGTATGTTGTATAAATATAAAAGTCGCCTGTCAAGTGTGAGATGACAAGTTTAGGTATTTCCGCCTGACCGAAGACGCCGGTCAGGGAGAAAAGGAATGCCATCGTTAAAACTACTACCCTCATTGAATAACCTGTCTTCTAATAGTGATCAGCCTAAAATTACCGCATGGGCTTTAGTATTTGCAGTGGCCCGCTTTCGAATTCAGATCTCACCCACCAGGACTCCGGTCTCGCTTTGCATCAGCGCAAAAACAATCTGCTCTTCCGTACATGTTGACTTTTTCGTCGTGCGCTTCTCCCATTTTTTAAAGAATAACAATCGCCCGATTTTCTACTGTACAACGCTCCGATTTTTTGGCAGGAGGTCACAATGACCTGGACGTCAGCCTCCCAATTTCGGGTTCTGCTTATGCCGGTCCGCGTCGCGAAGGTTCTTCTTTTCGAAGTTCTTCTCCAGCGCATCCGTGAGGCTTACCCCGGTCTGGTTGGCCAGGCAGATCAACACCCATAGCACGTCGGCCATCTCATCGCCCAGGTCGCGACCCTTGTCTGATTCCTTAAATGACTGATCGCCGTAGGTCCGGGCCATGATGCGGGCCAGCTCGCCCACCTCTTCGGTAAGAATGGCCATATTGGTCAGTTCCCCGAAATACCGGACGCCGGTGGTCCGGATCCACTGGTCTACGCTTTCCTGTGCTTCGGCAATGGTCATGGTATGGAATTTTTTGTTTTTCGCTTTACGGTCCGGCCGGGGCTTTTAGAAATACGCCTGGACGATCTGTGGACCTGCTGCCATCCGTCATCCCGCATGCGCGGGACAGGTTCCCGAAAACCACGATAATCCATCCTGCATATACTGGACAGGCCACCCATATACTACCAACCACATACCATCCCGCAGTCACGGAACTACACCCTACCCCCTAAACCCTACCCCCCACACCCCATACCCCCTATTCCCTGCTTTTCGTATCGATCACAATTGTCACCGGTCCATCGTTAACCAGTTCCACCTGCATGTCCGCCCCGAATATACCCGTGGCCACCGGCTTACCCAGGTCCGCAGACAGTTGCCGGATCATGAATTCATACATCGGGATGGCTTTCTCCGGCTTGGAAGCGCGTATATAGGAAGGCCGGTTTCCTTTCCTGGTGGAAGCGTGTAGTGTGAACTGGCTGACCAACAGGATCTCACCGCCCATGTCCAGGACCGACCGGTTCATCACCCCCTGTTCATCCGGGAAAATGCGCAACTGGGTGATTTTCATGCTCAGCCACCGGATATCCTCGGACTCATCGGCGTCCTCAATACCGAGGAAAACCAGCAAGCCGGCCCCGATCCGGCCACACTCGGAATGATTAACGGTTACGGTTGCAGATTTAACCCTTTGGATGACAGCCCGCATAAAATTCCTGATGGGGATGATGTAAATTTATGTTGATGAAGATAGACATTCAGCCGGAGATCCGGTTTCGCACGGCCAGAAGCGGCGGCAAAGGAGGACAGAACGTGAACAAGGTGGAAACCATGGTGGAAGGGATGTTTGATATCGATCAGTCAGGCCTGCTTTCCGATGAACAAAAGGAAAATGAACCTGCTAATTAACGAGGCCCTGCGCAGGAAAAAGAGCCGTATCAGCACCAAACCCAGTGCAGGATCGAAGGAGGCACGGATAAAAAGCAAGAAAAAAGTTTCAGAAATCAAGTCCGGGCGCCGGAAATACCGGTTGTCGGACGACTAATACGAAAACCATGAAAACAATCGTGCTATCGGTTTTGGCCCTGGGGCTGGTGGTTGCCTGGGGCGGTTGCACCAAGGAGACAAGTTTTGAAGGGGATGCCTACACGATGCGGCTGATTTTTCGTCCCTCGGCCAACGGCGAGCCCCTGGAGTTTGGGAGGGAATACATAAACCCGCTGGGCGAAGACTATACCGTTTCCACGTTCAAGTTTTATGTAAGTCATATCGGCATCCTGCAGGACCTTCCCCAACCCGTAGCCGAAGACCTGGAAGGCGTTTTCCTGGTAGACGCGTCCAATGACGCTACAAAAACAATCACTGTTAACCTGAACGGCCAGTCATTTAACAGGCTTACCTTCCAGGTAGGCGTGGACAGCATCCTCAATGTCAGCGGCGCGCAAACAGGCGCCCTGGACCCCATGAACGGCATGTTCTGGACCTGGAACTCCGGTTATATCATGGCGAAGCTGGAAGGCACATCCACCCTTTCTACCAGTCCCAACAGCGCCATTACATACCATATCGGGGGTTTTAAGGGCGATGAGAAAACACAAAGAACCGTGCAACTATCGCTCCCACAACAACAAGAATGGGTACTCGAAAAAGGGAACGTAACGGAGATACTGATTGATGTTGATATTGACAAATGGTTTGCTTCCACCCATAACATGTTCATCCTTTCGCATTCGGAGACGATGACTCCCGGACCGCTTTCCGTTCAATACGCAGACAACTACGGAAACCTGTTCAGGATCGATAATATCGTGCGCCGGCAATGACAAAGCGGGTGACCATATGGGCCCTGGTATTGCTTTTATCCGCATCCGCCTTTCTATTGGATGCATGCCGGAAGACAGACAAATCTCCTGTTCCCGCCATCACTTCCATGACCCTGGAAGTGCCGCCGGGTTTTCCGCCGCCGGAAAACATATTCAAGGATAACCCTATCACCCGGGAAGGCTTTGAGCTGGGCCGAAGGCTTTTTTACGATGGACAGCTTTCAAAAGATGGCAAATTCCCCTGTGCGTCCTGCCACCAGCAATTCGCGGCCTTCTCAACCTTTGATCACGCCCTCAGCCATGGTGTAGGCAACCAGTTTACCATCCGCAATGCCCAGGGCCTGTTCAACCTGGCCTGGCACAGGGAAATGCACTGGGACGGCGGCATCAACCACCTGGAAGTGCAGCCCCTGGCGCCCCTTACCGCACCCAATGAAATGGGCGAAACCGTAGAAGGGGTCATCGCCAAACTGAATGCGGATAGCCGTTACCGGGAGATGTTCCGTGCCGCTTTCGGGGACGAAACGATCAATTCGCAGCGGATGCTCAGGGCCCTCTCCCAGTTCATGGGAATGATGGTTTCGGCAGGCTCCAAATACGACCAGGTAAAGCAGGGCAGGGCGGTGTTCACCCTGGCGGAACAATCCGGTTATGGCGTCTTCCAGGCCAAATGCGCAAGTTGCCATGCAGAACCCCTTTTTACCGATTTCTCTTTTCGAAACACAGGGCTGCCGCTAAACACAAGCCTGAAAGATATGGGCCGGATGCGTATTACCGGCAAAAGGGAAGACTCCCTGAAATTCAAAGTCCCAACGCTTCGGAACATCGCCCTCACGGCACCCTACGGACATGACGGGCGCTTTTTTTCCATCGGTGCCGTGGTCGATCACTACCGCTTTTCCGTGATTGACGGTCCAACCACCGACCCGCTGGTGCGAAAAAGGATTGGCATGAGCTCCAATGAAAAAGCAGACTTATTACAATTCCTGCAGACACTGACGGACAATGCATTTGTTAATGACAAGCGTTTTGGTCAACCGGTGGAATAAAATCCACTGGGAACCAATCGGAGGTCTGTTGGCTGGAATGAGCGATAGCCGGCTAGTTTTTCTTCCTGGTTGCTTTCGTTTGTTCCAGGATGGCTTTCAGTTTTTCAATTTCAGCAGACTGGCGGCTGATATCCTGCGCATTCATATCCAGGTCCTTTGTCAGTTTATCCCGCTTCTTATTCAGTTCAGACATCCGCTTCTCCGCCTGGGCAACTTCTTCCTCCTGTTCCTTCACTCTTTTTTCATAGTCATAAGCTCCCACTTCAGACCCCAACCCGTCATAGAAGGACACGGCACCTACGCTCGCCGCTGTAGTCTTGGCCGCCGCGTGGTTATCTTCCCGTAGAAGGATGTTCTCGCCGGGTTCCGCCAGGATGATATAAACTTTGGAATTGGCATTGTCCCCTTTGCCAGATCCTTCAATTTTGTAGTACATGTCGTAATAACGGTTCTCCCGTTCATGGATCCGCACGCCTTTTACGTAGTTGAAGCCTTTTTGTCTCTTTACCTTTCCCCCCTGCTTTTCGAGGTATGCTTCCATCGCGTTCCCCAGGTCATTCTCATTGTATTTAAACTCCATGATGGTGGCAGGCTGCTTCGTTTTCTGGTAGTCCACCGTACCTTCGTAACGGCGCGTGGGTTTGATCGGCGGCTGCGCAAGCATTTCCTCGTAACATACCAGCAGCAAACTCAAAATAATCACCAGGTGTTTCATCTTTTTTATTTTACTCGTTTGAAAATTACACAATCATCATGTATTGGCCTTACTTTTGCCCATCAATCTGACGGGATTTGAGCAAAATCAAAAAACTGGCGGGCCAGACCTTCTGGTATGGATTCAGCAACATTTTCGGGCGATTTATCAACTACCTGTTGACGCCCCTGCTCACCGGGATTTACTCTTCCTCCCAATACGGTGATATTTCCATCCTCTTCGCCTACGCGGCATTCCTGAACATCGTTTTCACCTACGGGATGGAAACGGCTTACTTCCGGTTTAACAATACCTACGCGGAAAAGGATGTGTACAATACGGGGTTATTCGCCTTGCTGATTACCACGGTATTGTTTACTGCGTTGCTGATGTTGCCGGTGCCGGCCGTGGCAAATCTGATGAAACTGCCCGGTCATCCGGAATATGTTCGATGGGTATTGTGGATCGTGGCACTGGACACACTGGCCGTACTTCCATTTTCGAAACTCCGCTATGAAGGCAGGCCCCGGAAATTCGCCACCATCAAAATCCTGAACATCCTTGTGAATGTGGGCCTGGTGGTTTTCTTCCTGGTGTTGTGCAAGGGGCAGCATGAAAAAGGGGCGAACAATATCTGGGCGGTCCTATACAATCCGAACATAGATATCGGGTATGTTTTCCTGGCCAATCTTGCTGCCAGCGCCATTACGCTGGTCCTGCTGTCGCGCGAACTGTTCAGTTTCCAGCCGCGGTTCAATACGGCATTGTTGCGGGAGATGCTGGTGTATACGGCACCCCTGATCATCGTAGGGTTCGGCGGCATGATCAACGAAACCATTGACCGCTTCATGATCGTACAGCGATTTCCCGGCACCGTGGAAGAAGCCAAATCCGCCAACGGCATCTACAGCGCCAACTATAAACTGGCACTGCTGATCGTACTCTTTATCCAGGCCTTCCGTATGGGCGCAGAGCCATTTTTCTTCCGGGAAGCGCAATCGGAAAATGCCCAGAAAACCTACGCGCGAGTGATGAAATTCTTTATGATTGCCTGTTGTTTTTGTTTCCTGGGTGTGGTGCTTTACCTCGATATCTGGAAACATTTTATGGGTATCCGAAGGCATCCGGAATACCTCAACGGGCTGTCGGTGGTGCCGATCCTGATGCTGGCCAAAATATTCCTGGGCGTGTATTACAACCTTTCCATCTGGTATAAACTAACCAACCACAACACCATCGGGGCGATGATCACCATCGGTGGCGCAGCCATCACCCTCGCCGTCAATTATTTCCTGATCCCGCATTGGGGATATATGGCCTGTGCTTTCGCCACCTTGCTCTGCTACGGATTCATGATGGTAGCCAGTTACCGGTTAGGGCAAAAACACTACCCGGTACCTTATGCCTGGAAAAAAATGTCCGCCTACCTCGTCATTTGCCTGGTCTTATTCGGCATTCACCAACTGTTCCGCATGTTTTCTCCCGGGATCTGGTGGACGCATGGGTTTGCCCTTGTCGAAATGGCCGCTTTCGCCCTGTTTATTGTGAGGGTGGAAAAAAAGGAATTCAGCCGTCTGCCTTTTATCGGCAGGCTCGTAAGGGACTAGCCCCGCCAGTCCGCTCAGGCCTTCACAAAAGGATTGTGCTTCTTTTCCCAGGCAATGGTTGTTTCCGGGCCATGTCCGGGCAGGACACGGGTATTGTCCGGCAGGCTATACAGTTGTTCCCGGATGCTCCTGGACAGGGTCTCCGCATGGCCTCCCGGGAAATCCGTCCTGCCTACCGATTCGCGGAAGAGCACATCCCCGTCGATCACAAATCCCTCTTTTGGGGCATAAAAACTCACACTCCCGGGTGAATGTCCCGGCGTGAATAGTATTTCCAGGTGATCATTACCGAGCGTTAACTGCTCCCCGGGAACCAGGTAGCGAACCTCTCCCTGCCAGGCATCAAAAGGCAGGTTCCACATCAGGCCTGCGGCGGGTGCATGATCCAGGATGGGCTGGTCATCCGGGTGGATATACGGAACCAGCCCATAGGTCCGGGCGATATAGTCGTTTCCAAACACATGGTCAAGGTGACCATGGGTATTCACCAGTTGCACCGGTTTTAAGCCATGATCGTTAATGTACCGGGCAACCGCTTCCCGCTCATTCTCGTAGTAACATCCGGGGTCGATGATGATGCACTGGTTTACATCATTATAGACGATATATGTATTCTCCCTGATCGGACTAAATAAGAAAACTTTAACGTGCAGCATAGACAGCAATTTATAGGCTAAATGTGTTAATTTTAAAGCCGATCCGTCCAACATCCAGGCCCGGCAAGGGTACGAACATTTCTGAACAAATGCGATATGCGAAAACTACTTTGGCTGCTACCTTTTTCTTTCCTCCTCATAGCTACCGGAAACGCCCAGGTGAGTTCCGTGGAATTTGGTAAAAACCGCGTTCAGTACAAAAAATTCAAATGGCGCTATTACCAGAGCCGGAATTTCAATACATATTTCAGCCAGGGCGGACTGGCAATGGGGAAAATCGTAACCCAGGTTGCCGAAGAGGAATTGCCACTGCTGGAAGAATTCGTCGAATACGGCATGCAGCGCCGGGCGAATATTGTTTTGTACAACAGCTTCACCGAAATGAAGCAATCAAATATCGGGCTGGGGATCGATTGGCAGAATACAGGTGGCGTCACCAAACTGGTGAATAACAAACTGCTGGTTTATTACGACGGCAATCAAAACAACCTTCGCAAGCAGCTTCGGCAGGGCATCGCCAGGGTACTGGTGGAAAACCTCCTGTTCGGTGACGACCTGGGCGAATTCGCCGGGAACCAGGCACTGCTGGATCTTCCCAAATGGCTGACGGACGGATATATCGCTTATGCCGCGGAAAACTGGAGCCCCGCCCTGGACGACAAGCTCAAATCATCCCTGCTCTCCGGAAATTATAAAAACTTTTACCAGTTCGCATTCAAGGAGCCGGAACTGGCCGGTCATGCTTTCTGGCACTATATCGCTGAAAATTACCGGAAGGACAATGTCACCTATTTCCTCTATCTCTCCCGGATCTATAAAAGCCTGAACTCCGCCAGCCTCAAAGTTACCCGCAAGAAATTCAAGGAGCTGCTGACGGAATTCATGGAAAAAGAACCCAGCCGCTACCAGGCCGACCTTCGGGGCAGGCGCAACCAACCGAGGGGTAATGTGGTAGCCATCGAAGAAACCAGGAACGGACGCGACTACTACCGCTTCCAGGCAAACCCCATCCAGCGTAACAACACCTACGCCATGGTGGAATTCAAGAAAGGCATATACTGTGTAATCCTCGAAGACCTCTCGGAAAAGCGAAAAATTCTGCTCAAGGCCGGCATGCTGAACAGGGAAAGCGAAATCAATCCGCATTACCCCATGATGGCCTGGGATACGAAAGGTTCGAAACTCCTGGTCATCTACTCGGAAGCCGGTAAGATCCGGATGTTCGTATACGATGTGGTGAAAAAACTCAAGACCAGCAAACAGATGTTGCCCGAAGAATTCCAGATCATCCAGGATGCCAAATACATGCTCGATGATAATACACTCTTACTAAGCGCGGTGAAAAACGGGCAGTCGGACATTTATGTGTACAAGATAAAGGAACAGACGGTCCAGCAGATTACCAATGACCCTTACGATGATCTCGACCCCTCTTTTGTAGCCTTCCCCAATAAAAGTGGGATCATTTTCGCATCCAACAGGCCTTCCGGCAACGCACCCTCCGGTGATACCGTGATCGCCTCCAGGAATAATTTCAATATTTTCCTGGTTGACAACTGGAACAGGAGTGAATTCAAGCAAATCACGCAGCTGTCCAAACTAAAATACGGCCAGGCGCGATTCCCGCTGCAGTACAATGTGAACCATTTTACGTTTGTGAGCGACGCCAACGGCATCGGTAACCGTTATGCCGGTTTCTTTTCCACCAAGCGCGCGGGACTGGATACGATTTATAAGGTTGGAGAGGAATATGTGCGCAATCCTGCCCCCAGGGACCTTGACTCCATGCTCAAAACATGGGAACGAACCGAGCCGGATTCAATCGGCTATATATCCATCACCAGCGACAGCACCTATGTCTTTCCCATAACCAACTACCAAAGCGGCCTGCTTGAAAGCAGGGGCGCCGGCGACAATAACCTGGTCAGTGAGGTACGGCGTGAGGGCGATCTTAAATTCCTGTACAAGCTTCGTATCAATGAAGACGCCCTGCGCCGCCGCAACATCAATGCGAGACCAACTGAGTATGTAAAAAAACTCATGGACCAGGAGAGAAGGGACAAGGCGGCCCCGATCCTGTATGAACCCGGCCAGGAACTGAAAAGGCCAGACACCAGTACATTGGGCGATCTGTTCCAAACCGAATTCGAAAGTGAAACGAAGAGCGGCGTGGAAAAACTGGTTTCGGAAGCAAAGGAAGCGATCCAGAACGAAAGCACCCTGAATAAATCCCGGCTGTATGATTATAAGCTGAAATTCGCATCGGACTATGTAGTGTCCGGCTTCAACAATGCCGTGCTGATCAATCGCTTCCAGCCTTATGCCGGAGGCGCCGGCCCGGTATACCTGTCCAATACGGACCTGATCAACGGTATCATCCGCATGGGCATATCCGACGTGTTCGAGGATGTGAAATTCACAGGCGGCTTCCGGATCTCTACCAACCTGCGTGACAATGACTATTTCGCTTCTTACCAGAACCTCAAACGACGCTTCGATTGGGGGCTTACCTATTATCGCTCCGTACAAAATGATTTTCCCATTTATGATCCCAATACGGAACCGATCAAGGCATTCATTTCCAATAAACTTTTCTCAAACCTTTACCAGGGAAATATTTCCTTTCCCTTCGATGAAGTCCGGAGTATCAGGGCGATGGTGGGATACCGTAGCGACCGGGTGGTGTTGAAAACAGACGCCAATGTATCGGCCTCCGTCAGCTATGAAGACAGCTTGCTCAGGTATGGCCTTGCGCGGCTGGAATATGTGCATGACAATACCATCAACCCAACCCTGAATATATGGAACGGGCTGCGGTATAAAATCTATGCGGAGGTCTTTTCCCGGCTGGTAAAAGGTAATGTGGAAGGGAAGAATACATTCAATTTTGGTGCTGACCTGCGGTATTATTACCCGATTTACCGGAATTTCATTTGGGCAGGGCGCGGCGCTTTCGACGGGTCCATCGGCAACCAGAAACTCATTTATTATGTAGGCGGTGTGGATGGATGGGTTGCCCCGAAATTCAACAATGCAAACCGTCCTGCCAGTGACAATACCTACGCATACCAGTCGCTGGCCCTGAACCTGCGCGGCCATAATCAGAATGCGGCGAATGGAAACAACGCGATGGTCATCAACAGTGAATTCAGGCTGCCGATCCTTACCACCTTCTTTAATAAACCCGTCAACAATGCCTTCCTGCGGAACCTGCAGGTGGTGCAGTTCATAGACCTGGGTACCGCATGGAACGGGCAGTTCAGGGACATAGACCGCCCGGACGAAGTATACGGCAACCCGCCCGTACAGGTACGCATTAAAACCGGCGGCCTGGGACCTTTTGTTGGTGGCTATGGTTTTGGCATCCGCAGCACGCTGCTGGGCTATTTCCTCCGATTGGACACAGGCTGGCCCATGACCGGATTCTTCTCGGGAAAACCAATCTGGTATTTTGCGATGGGCCTAGATTTCTAGGAGTGATCTGCTGTGGAGATCGCCATTCCGAAATCTCACTTCCGGGATCGCGGATCCTTCCCAGCCCCTGCGATCTCGATGCCTTTTTCTTCCAGGAGCCGTATGATATTCATATTCAGTTCCTGCCTGAGGGTATTAAATTCCTCCATGGAAATTGCATCCGTAAAGTACTCGCATTGAACCAGGAACGCCTCCGGTGTGATATCGCTGAGCAGCACATTGCTGCTTACCACGAGGGGGTTCTGCATCAGTTTCCGGATATCTTCCTGAAGACTGCTGATCTGCCGGGAACTGGTCCCCAGGCCCAGCTCCAGTTTCAACTCTGCCCTGCGTTGTGTGCGCAGGCTTAAATTGTCAACGATCGTGTCCACCATTTGCTTGTTGGGTACCGTAACATAGGTTTTTTCGGTGGTCCGTATCCGGGTACTGCGTAAGCCAATGCGTTCCACCGTACCCGTGATGGTATTCACTTTTACAACATCTCCCGTTGTGAAAGGCTTATCAAAGAATATAATGAAGGAAGCAATCAGGTTCTCCAGGCTTTCCCTGGCGGCCAGCGCTAGGGCTGCGCCTGCGAGGCTCAGTCCCGCCAGGATCTTGGTAATATTATAATTGAAGGCGAACTGAAGAAGGGCCAGGAAACCAATGATCACCAACAACACTTTCAGGAAGTCTTTAAAAAAGACCACCAATTGGTTGTCACTTTGGTCCTCGGTGAGGTTGGCCTTTTTTTCAATCACCTGGGCGAGGTAATCGATGCCGTGCAACAAAGTCCTGAAAAAGGCCAGGATCACGATACTCGAACCGATCATCTCCGCCAGCCGGCGGGTGTCCGTCTTCATAAACTTGTAGAGGAGAAGCTCCGGAAACCTGAGGTTCATCAGCGCGATATAGGAAATCAGCAGGAAAAGGAAATTTTCAATGGGCACCAGGACCAGCCTGGAGAATTCCGGCTGATCAATCTCGCGTCCAAACTGCTTCATCAAAAAGAAAAACAGCCGGGAAGCATATCTTCCGGCGTATCGCTTCAAAACATAAGCCAGGAGGATAACAGCGAACACGATGAGATAATCCCCCACGGGGTTGCTCCATACCCTCTGTTGTAAAAAATCATTCATAGGCGTATAAATGGACACCCTTCAGGTCCAGTACAAAGATGCCCTGGGGCATGATGAGGATATTTTCAGCGTCACGAAGAAAATCCGGCAAAACCAGTTCATCCAGCTGGAGGGTACCAGTTGTGTATTTCAGCAATTTGCCTTCCTTTCTGCCCAGGATGGTATTGCCGATCACCTGCACATCCGTCCAGCCCGTAATGGGTAGCTTCTGTTTCAGGGCGCCGTAGTAGTCGAAAATATACATGCCCTTCTGCGGATCATACATATATACAAAGCGGCTCTGGTCAAAGATCCGGACTGGCACCGGGGCCTCATCCAGGGCCAGGCGCAGGTCTGCTGTTTCACTGAGCAGGCGCCCGTCTTCACCCACTTTTCGCAGGCGGCTTTCCTGTTCATCAAAAACCCAGATGCTGTTGTCATATCCCAGGCAGACCGCCCGTACCTGCATGATATTCTGGCTGCGCAGGTCAATCGTATTCACCAGGTTCAACAAGCGGTCCAGGACGAGAACGGTTTTAAAGTCCCTGTAAAACAGGATGGTCCGAAGCGGGCTGGACGGATCAATCAGGCTGAGTTTACCGTATTTGCGCACATCGTTGAATACGCCCATTGAATCCCCCTTGGGATTGAACTTCTTCAGCTGATTCCGGCCGGTGATGACATAGAGGTTACCCAGGTTATCTGCGGAGAACCCGCTGAAATCTCCATTAACGGTACGGACTAAACGAAAACCCGCTTCCTGCTGGGCCCTGGTTCCCGTCCACACAAACATGGCCGCTATGATAATCAGTCTTTTCAGGGTGTATAGGTTTTCAATTCAAGATGTTGACCGTCAAATACGGCATAACTGTCGTAGCGGATCCAATCGCCCAGGTTGATATACCTGCTTCCCGCGTCCAGCGGGAAATCGATTGGCAGATGCCGGTGGCCAAATACAAAATAATCGTACCGTGCGGATTTCATCACTTCACGGCAGTACTGGATCAGCCACTCCCGTTCCTCGCCCAGGAATTCACCGTCCTTTAAACCGGTGGCCGCCCGGCTGCTCCTGCTGGAAACATGGGCGATGCCCATCCCGATGGCCGGGGGAATGACGCCGAATAACCACTGGCAAAAAGGATTTCGGAATACCCGTTTTAGAAATTTGTATCCATGATCGCCGGGACCAAGTCCATCCCCGTGTCCTACGAGGAACTTTACGCCATTGAACTCAAAAGGCTTCGGTTCAAAATAGACGGGAATGTTGAGTTCCTGCTCAAAATACCCGTTCATCCACATATCGTGGTTGCCCACAAAGAAATGCACCGGCATGCCGGCGTCCGTGAGTTCAGCCAGTTTACCCAGGATGCGCACATACCCTTTGGGAACCACTTTCCGGTACTCATACCAGAAATCAAAAAGGTCTCCTACAATAAAAATGACCGCGGCATCCCGGGAGGCTTCGTCCAGGAACCGGACTACCTTTTTCTCCCTTTCCAGGCTGGTTTTGGCGTCTGGCACGCCCAGGTGAAAATCGGAGAGGAAGTAAACCTTTTTTCCGGGAGGAATATGCATATGCTAAGGTACAAAAGGGATTTCTGGGAAGTAAGATTTTGGAACTTGGATTTTAGAAGTGAAGGCCTTCGCGAACTTCAGACTTCACAAATCGTCGATCGGACATCACGCAAGATCTTCTACCAGGAAGCAATACACTTCTTTCGGCCCGTGAACGCCCACTACCAGAGTTTTCTCTATATCGGCTGTCCTGCTGGGACCGGTCGCGAAGCTAACCAGGGAGGGCATGCCTTGCGGGTATTTCTCCTGCAAGGCCTGCAGTGCGTCTGAAATATCCCAGACCAACTGGGAAGTCTTCGCCACGCAAATATGCACGGGTGCATAAACGCTTGCGGTCCGCCCTTCGGACAGCGCGGCGCTGAGCACAATGGTACCCGTCCGGGCAACCAGCGCTTCGCAGGTTGTTACAGAGGCGTCACTGTCTGCCAGCGAACGCCCTGAAAACCGGACAGAGCCCATGGCGGACAGTTTCTCACGCAGCCCGGCTTCCGCACAATAGACCTCCTCCCAGGATTTTTCCCGGATAAGGGCGGCCACCTGTATGGCCAGTTCCTGTTCATCCGCGCAGTAGGCAAACTTGCCAAGCAGCCGCGTGAACTCCCCGGCGAAGAGTACGGAGAGGTCATCCCCCGGGTTCGGATATACGGAAACGTTAGGATCCTGGCCCGGAAAGGGCGAAGGCACCGGTTTTACCAGTGCCTTGCGTATTTTTTGCAGAATTTTCTCCCGGGACGACTTACTCATGTCAGTTATTGGATGTTTCCACTGAAGAAGGGTTCTGTGTATTCAGCTCCGTGCTTTTGTCCAATTCGCCGTTGCCGGATGGTTGCGGGTTACTGTCGGTTTCAGAGAATATTTTCTTCTCTTCAAATGGACGCTTACCCAGTAAATCCTCCACATCCTGTTGGTGCAGGACTTCCCGATCGAGCAGGGCCAGGGCCAGTTTCTCCACCTTTTCCCTTTTCTCCATCAGCAGGTTCTTGGTTCGCAGGTATGCCGTATCCACCAGTTTCCGCACTTCATCATCGATGAGTTTTCCGGTTTCTTCACTGTAGGGCTTGGTAAACATATTCTCCTGCTGGGGATCGTAAAAACTGAGTTTCCCCACTTTTTCGTTCATCCCGTAGACGGTAACCATGGAATATGAAAGCCGGGTCACTTGCTGAAGGTCATTCTGCGCGCCGGTGGAAATCTTGCCGAAGAAAATATCTTCGCTTGCCCGCCCGCCAAGCGTCATGCACATCTGGTCCATGAGCTGCTCGGTATCATAGAGGTACTGTTCTTTGGGCGTATACTGCGCGTACCCGAGAGCCGCAACACCGCGGGGTACAATGGTCACCTTCAACAAGGGATACGCATGCTCCAGGTACCAGCCGCAAACAGCATGTCCCGCTTCATGGTAGGCGATGATTTTTTTCTCTTCCGGCGAGATGATTTTATTTTTCTTTTCCAGGCCCCCGATCACGCGGTCGATCGCATCCTGGAAATCATCCATCTCCACTTTATCCTTGCCTTTGCGGGCGGCAATCAGGGCTGCTTCGTTACACACGTTGGCGATATCCGCCCCGGCGAAACCGGGTGTCTGTTCAGCCAGCTTGTAGATATTCAGCTTGTCTGATGTCTTGATAGGTTTGAGGTGTACGCGGAAAATCGCCTCGCGGCCTTTGAGGTCGGGCTTGTCGATGCTGATCTGCCTGTCGAAACGTCCCGGCCGGAGCAGGGCCGAATCCAGCACATCAGGGCGGTTCGTGGCAGCCAGGATGATAATCCCGCTATCCCCGCCGAAACCGTCCATCTCCACCAGCAACTGGTTCAGGGTGTTCTCCCTTTCGTCGTTGCTCACCATCATATTCTTACCGCGGGCGCGGCCGATCGCATCAATTTCATCTATAAAGATGACGCAGGGCGCTTTCTCCCGGGCCTGTTTAAAAAGGTCTCTCACGCGGCTGGCACCTACACCCACGAAGAGTTCCACGAAATCGGAACCGGACATGGAAAAGAACGGCACCTGGGCTTCTCCGGCCATGGCTTTCGCCAGCAGGGTCTTGCCGGTACCCGGAGGACCTACCAGCAATGCTCCCTTGGGGATCTTGCCGCCAAGCGCGGTATATTTCTTGGGATTCTTGAGGAAGTCTACGATTTCCATCACTTCCTGCTTGGCTTCATCCAGGCCGGCAACATCGGCAAAAGTGATATTCACTTTGGTACCTTTATCGAACAACTGGGCCTTCGACTTGCCGATATTGAAAATACCGCCAGGTCCGCCACCGCCGCCGGGACCACCCACTTTACGCATCATCAGTACGAAGAGGAGGCCAAACATGAGCAGGGGGAACAGGAAATTGATGATCGGACCAAAAAACTCCGGATCGCTTACCGGCACCACCGGGATCGGCTGTACCTGGGGATTGTCTTTGAAATATGTATCCATCTTGCCCTGGTAGTCTTCTACCTTGGAAACGGCAAACTGGAAATGAGGTCCCTTGGAATTGTAGACATAGGTCCATTTGTCGCCTAAAAGATTCTTATAGTATGCATTATTCAGGCTGTCTTTCTTGACATATACACGAACCACATCCTTGTTCTTGATCGGCTCAATCTTCTCGACGTGGTTACGGCCGAGCATTTCCGTTTTGAAGTTCAGTTCGTTGGTCACCGTTGCATCGGGTGTAACGCCACGCAAGAGCTGGTATCCGATGAGGAATATCGCTACGAGGGCATAAATCCAGTAAATGCTGAATCGTGGCACCCGGCGTTGGCCATTGTCATCCCCTCCCCCCCCGTTATTGCCGGAGGAACGGTTGAAGCCAGGGAAACGGTTTGATGAATTATCTTTCTTGTATTCTTCCTGTGACATATTTAGTTGGATCGTCTAAGTTAGGAATCCGGGGTCGGAATTCGATGTATTAACGTTTTTTGTTCCGTGGTGGTTTTGGCTGGGGATCCGGTTCCTGCACTTCGGCAAGAACAGCATCGCTCCACATTTCCTCCAGTTTGTAAAATTTGCGGGTTTCCGGCTGGAAAACATGGACCACCACATTGATGTAGTCGATAATAATCCAATGCAGGGCCCCGTGGCCTTCATGGCGGTAAATCCGCTCCCCGCAGTTTTCCCAAACCGATTCCTCGATATGGTCGGCGATGGCTTTAACCTGTGTGGTGGAACCCGCTTCACAAACCAGGAAAAAATCAGCCACGGCTTCGGGAATCTTGCGCAGGTCCAGGGATACGATATGCTCGCCCTTCTTATCCTGGATAGCTTTGGTTATAACTTTCAAGATCTTGCTGCTCCGTGTGAGACGGCTACTTTTCTTTTCCTTTGTAGCCCATTCAGGTGTTAATGTCAATCGATATTGATTTTTTTGACTTGCGGGTAGCGCCGCAAACAAGAGATTTAGCCTGCTATTTTCATGCGCCGCAGGTAGGCCCTTTGTTTGTTAACTTGCCCAAAAATAGGAATTAATTCCCTTTACCGCACCATGACCACCACCGGCCATCCATTTATTGAAATCCCTACCGTGGAAAGTACCAACATCCATGCCATGGAACAGGCACGTGCCCGATTGGCGGCCCCGGGAACGGCATTTTTCGCCCATGTACAGACCCATGGAAAGGGACAAAGAGGACGGCAATGGCATTCAACCCCGGGTGAAAACATCGCGATCAGCCTGTTGGTTGAGCCTCCCGACCGGAATCCTACCCGCGGGTTCCCGCTGAGCTGCGCCACCGCCATGGGTTGTTATGATTTTTACAAATCCATGGCCGGTGACGAAACGGCGATTAAGTGGCCCAACGATATCTACTGGCGTGACAGAAAGGCAGGGGGCATACTCATCGAAAATATCATCCGGTCCGGCAGTTGGGAAATAGCCGTCGTGGGCATCGGGATTAATATAAACCAGGTGCAGTTCGACCCTTCCCTGCCAAACCCGGTTTCCCTCAGGCAGATCACGGGAAAACAGTTTGAGCCGGTTAAACTGGCCCGGACACTGTGTACTTTCCTGGACCGCCGCTACCAAACCCTCGCCAAAGGTCAATGGCTTTCCATCTTCAACGAATACCAGGAAGCGCTCTATGGCCGGGGCCGTCGTTTCCGTTTCAGGAGTGGGGACGATTTTTTTGAAGCGATCGTAACGGGCGTCACGGAAGACGGACAACTGGAACTGTCCGAGTATGGCCGCTTCAGGCATTTCGATTTTGGGAGCCTGGAGTGGATTTCCACGCAAGCGGTGGATTAAAAAAGCCAAGGCCATCACGCGTATAACCTGGCTCGGGATCATACGCATCATCCCGTTCCGCCTCCCTTGCCTCCCGCTCAAACCTGTTTTGAAAATACCCCTTGCGCAGGCTCTCCAGCAGGTACTGGCATATAAAGGGCAGGAACCCATGCACGCGAAACTGTTCTACATGCCTGAGTTCATGCCTTAGCCATTCCTTGTTTTGTAAAAACTGTTCCCTGCCGGCCCGGTGCAGGTGGATGGTGCGGCCAAGGGTGATGGCAACTGAAGGCACGCCCAGCTTCCAGGCGGCAACGCGCGCCACCCACGATGATTCACGAATCCTGAACGCGATTGAGTGCATGCCTGTATGAGTGTCAGCTGCATCCAAACGTTGCATCAGGAGGAGGCAATGATTTCAACCGAGTGCTGCTTCACCCGTGGTTTCCGGATGATTTTCCGGATAATCCCTTTTTCGTCGATAACAAAAGTTGTGCGCAGGAGGCCCATATACCTGTTCCCAAACATTTGCTTCTCTCCCCAAACATGGTATCGCTGAATGATTTTCAGGTCTGGGTCGGAAATGAGAGGGAATGGCAATTTGAATTTGGCGATGAACTTCCGGTGCTTTTCCGGCGTATCGGGACTTACACCCAGCACGGCATAACCTGCTTTTTGCAATTCACCATAGTGGTCCCGCAGGTTGCAGGCCTGTTCGGTACAGGTGGGCGTGTTGTCCTGCGGGTAAAAGTAGAGAGCCAGTTTCCGGCCCCTGAAATCCGCGAGGGTCCATGTTTTCCCGTCCTGGTCTATCCCACTGAATGCGGGGGCCTTTCTTCCTTCTGCCGGTGGTTGCATATAATTATAGTATTACCGGGTAAACCGGATCGTTTTTTCTGTTCGATTTCCCGCCTCGTCCTCCACGCGCAGTGTAAGGATATGCGGGCCGGGGGTTAGACGTTCATCCGTTTTGTAGGTAAATGTCTTCCCCTTTTGCGAAAACATCAGCCATTTACCGTCCAGCTCAGCCCTGAAATTCCGGATAGCCGGGTAATTGTCAGATGCAGTCACAACGATGCGCGACAGGGATTTGATCGTCGCCCCGTCGGCCAAACCCGGCGTTTGCAAAACCGGCGGCTGGTCGTCCGCCACCAGTTGCACCTCCCCAAAGCCGCGGAAGGTAGCCGCATACCAGCCCAGTTCCCAGCGTGCCTTCCGCACAGTAAGATCATCCTTTTCCCGGAGGAGGATCAGCATCCGTTC
>JALOMP010000242.1 GCA_025455365.1 Chitinophagaceae bacterium
TGGGGATGCTGACCTTCATGGTTTTCATTATCCTCTTCACCGTCGTATTCGGGCGTGTCTTCTGCGGCTGGGCCTGCCCGCAGACCGTTTTTATGGAAATGGTCTTCCGTAAAATTGAATACTGGATCGAAGGGGACTTCACCAAGCAGCGTGCGCTGAAGTCTATGCCCTGGAACAGCTACAAGATCCGCAAGCGGGTGACGAAGATTGTGGTGTTTTACCTGCTGTCCTTCATCATCGCCAATTTTTTCATGGCCTATCTCATCAGTATGGACGAAGTGCTCCGGTATGTACGGGAAGGCATCGGGCAGCACTTCGGGACCTTCGCGGCCCTGATCGGATTCACCACGGTCTTCTTCTTTGTCTTCTACTGGTTTCGGGAGCAGGTATGCATCGTCGTCTGTCCATACGGCAGGCTGCAGGGCGTACTACTGGACAAAAACTCCATTGTGGTTGCATATGACTACGTGCGGGGGGAGCCCAGGGGCAAGATAAAAAAAGAAGAAACAGCGCCCCGCGGGGATTGTATCGACTGCGCCGCCTGTGTGCGGGTCTGCCCCACCGGCATTGATATCCGCAACGGTACGCAACTCGAATGCGTCAACTGTACGGCCTGTATTGATTCCTGCGATGAAATCATGGTCAGTGTAAACAAGCCCACCGGGCTGATCCGCTTTGCTTCGGAAGCCAATATCGCCGCCAGCGAAAAGCCAAGGTTCACCACCCGAATCAAGGCCTATTCCCTGGTGCTTCTCCTGCTGATCACGGCCCTGGGCTTTATGCTGGTCAGCAGGGACGATGTTGACGTGACCATCCTCCGGACGGCGGGATCCGTGTACCAGACGCTGCCCGATGGCCGGATCGGGAACGTATATAACGCCAAACTTGCCAATAAAACGCATAAGGACATCCCGCTTACCCTGCAATTGGAAAATCTGAAGGGTGAGATAGAAATTGTGGGCAAGAATATCATCGCGCCAAAAGAAGACTATAAAATCGTTACGTTTATCCTGAAAGTGGATCCTGCTGAAATCAAACAACGTAAAACGCCCATCAACTTCGGGATCTACCAGGATGGTAAAAAAATCAGGACAGCCAGCAGCACTTTCATGGGACCGGCACAATAAAAAACAACAGAAATGAAATTTAACTGGGGATATAAAATAGCAGTCGTCTACCTCATCTTCGTAGCCGGCATATTGTACCTGGTGGTGCTGTCCAGCCGGCAGGAAGTGGACCTCGTAACAACTGACTACTATGCGCAGGAATTGCGATACCAGGAAAAGATCGACCAGCGTGCGCGTGCGGAAAGACTCTCCGAACCAGTGCGGTTCAGCCTGGAACCAGGCGCCGTCCGCATCCGTTTCCCGAAGGAATTTGAAGGAAAGGAAATCAAGGGCGATGTACTGCTCTATTACCCGGCCGACAGCAAGAAAGACATTCATGCCTCCATACAGGCGGTCAACAACGGCATGACGCTCGCGATCCCGGAGAAACGAAGCGGCATGCATATCCTGCAGGTAAGCTGGCAGTCCGGAAACCAGACCTATTATTTTGAGGAAAACCTGTTTATTCCCTGATCTGCATGGACGCCCAGGTAATGATACCCGCATTTTTGATGGGGCTGGCCGGCAGCCTGCACTGCGTAGGCATGTGTGGCCCCATCGCCATGTCCCTCCCGCTCAGCGGTAAAGGAACCGCGGGGAAGGTTACCGGGTCCCTGCTTTACAGCCTGGGCAGGATCACCACCTACAGCGTCTTCGGCGCCGTATTCGGCCTGGTGGGACGAAGCATCGCCTGGTTTGGGTGGCAGCAGAAAATCTCCATCCTGCTTGGACTGGCAATCCTCGCATTCCTTGTGTTTCCGGTCCTCTTTCCCGGCAAATCCATTCATCCCCTGATCAGCCAGTACATGGCCCGGGTACGCACCACGCTGGCAAAAACGATTTTCCGGTCCACCCCCTCGGCCCTTTTCACCACCGGGCTGCTGAACGGCCTGCTGCCCTGCGGGCTGGTTTATATGGCCGTGACGGGCGCAGCCATCACGGGCGATCCTCTCCCCGGTGCGGTCTTTATGGCGATGTTTGGCCTGGGCACCCTTCCAGCCATGTTTGCCACCAGCCTCTTCGGTCAATGGATAAAGCCTTCCGCAAGGCTAAAAATGAGGCAGATCTACCCGGCCCTGATGGTAGTGATGGCGATGTTGCTGATCCTGCGGGGGCTTAACCTCGGCATACCGCTGGTAAGCCCCAAATTAAACAGCAGCAACGCCGAAATCGAGGAATGTCATACGCGATGATCAAACTCATTTTTTTTAGTGATCAACGTCCTGTTATGAGACAATCCAGGAAAATATTTTTGTTAGGCCAAGGATGGTTTAACCTCTAAAAAGATGTGTTATGACAGATCTGGAAAAAACCCTCATGCGGCCCAGGACATTAAATCCCTCAGTTTTTGACGATTTTTTCAAGCCATGGAATGAATGGTTTTTCGACAAAAAAGGGAATATGGCCACTGTTCCCGCAGTGAACGTAAAAGAAAGTGACGGGAATTACCAGGTGATGCTGGCAGCCCCGGGACTGAAAAAAGAGGATTTCCACATTGACGTGGACGGAAACCTCGTTACCATCAGTGCCGAAACAAAATCCGAAAAGGAGGAAAAGGAAGAACAGTTCACACGCAAAGAGTACAGTTACTCTTCTTTCTCCCGCACTTTTACCTTGCCGGAAAATATCGACCAGGACAAAATTGAAGCGAAGTATGAAAACGGGGAACTGAAACTGGTTCTCCCCAAAAAAGGTGGTGTACAAACACCCGCTAAAAAGGAAATAAAAATCAACTGAGGCCAGAAGCAAAACCCTGCTGGTTGAGGGATTCAGCAGGGTTTTTTCTGAAGGGTCATATCGGGAGCAGACATGAAAGCAATTGGAGTAAAAACCGTGAGTAACAAACTAAAGCAATTCCACCACGAAAATTTGACATGGGTTCGGTCGCTGGACTTTCTGAAACAGGAGAACAGTTACCTTAAAAACCGGCTGTCAGAAGTGGTCGATATAACCACAGACCGGACGATCCTGGCCCAGGCCGAGCATTTCCAGAACCAGTTCATCATCAAAGACGAATTCCTGGACCAGCTCAGGCATGATGTCAATGAACAGGAGAAGATCCTTTCGGAACGCTATGTACGCGCAGGCAACGCCGTTGATGACTATGTATCAAATCGCCAGAAGAAACTGAGGGAGCAGATGGAGTACCTGGAAAAGGATTTTACCAGTCTTAGAAACGAATTCAACAACTATCTTACCGTAACGCTGTAAATGCAAGGCCCTCCTGCCGGTATCCATGGCTCAATTGAGCATGGAGATCAGCTTCTTTTCATTGAGGATCACGATATTTCCCTCACGGATATCAATAAGTTTTTCGCCCCTGAAATCACTCAATGTCCTGATCAGTGATTCCGTGGCCGTACCCGCGATATTCGCCAGGTCTTCTCTGGATATATGGATCGAGAAACTCTCCGAGTCGGGTTTTTTATACTTGCGCTCGAGGGTGATCAGCGCGTCCGCAACGCGCTTTCGCAGGGAGTTATAGGCCAGGCCAAGGAGTTGCTCTTCCTTTTCGGTCACGTTGTGGGCCAGCATCCGGATGAACTTCCGGGCAACATCCGGGTTCTCATTGATCAGCGCTTCAAAATCCTCCCTTGGGATTACGGCCACGTCCGAGTCTTCCATCGCTTCAGCGGTTTCCTTGTATACCGTGTTTTCCAGCAGTGATACGTAACCGAAGAAATCCCCTTCTTTGTATAATCCAATGGTAAGTTCCTTCCCGTCCTCGTTCGACTTGAATGTCTTGATCTTACCCTTCTGTACAAAATACAACCTCCCGGGGTGGTTGCCTTCTGAGTATATGAGTTGCTTTTTCTTGTAATGGTTGATGTTTCGTCCTTCGGACAATGCCTTGAGCGCATCCTCCCGCCCAACGTCCTTGAGGAATGCCTGCATTCCTTCCACCCCCTGTGCATATTCCTTTTTCAGCAGGGCCGCCTTTTTCAGGCGCCGGTCGATGGAGTTTAGCAGCTCAATGTCCGTAAAGGGCTTCGTGATATAATCGTCCGCGCCCATCTCCATCCCTTTGCGGAAATCCGTTCTTTCCGCTTTCGCGGTCAGGAAGATGAAGGGAATATTCCGGAGATGTTCGTTTTTGTTCAGCAGGTGGAGGACGCCATACCCGTCAAGCACGGGCATCATGATATCGCAAATAATAAGGTCTGGCGTCTCCTGCAGGGCCTTTTCCACCCCTACTTTTCCATTTTCCGCCGTGATGACCCTGTAATTAGCCAGTTCCAGTATTTCAGCGGTATTCTCGCGCACTTCTGTATTGTCCTCAATGAGTAAAATCGTATTCATATGTCAAATCTAATAAGGAAAGTTGTACCATTTTCGAGTTCACTCCGGGCTTCAATCTGGCCGTTCATGAGCTCTACGTACTTTGAGACGATATGCAGGCCAAGGCCGGTACCCTGGATATTGGTCACGTTTTTGCCCCGGAAGAACCGTTCAAAGAGATGTTTTTTATCATCGTCTGAAATCCCGATCCCGTGATCCTGCACGGAAATTAGTATTTGTTTTTCATTTACCTCTGTTTCCACATCAATGGTTGTGTTATCCGAGGAGAATTTAGACGCATTGGAGATCAGGTTGATGAACACGTTGCGGAGCAGGGAAAGGTCCAGGTTCACCATCAGCGGGCCATGGTGCCGGATCCGGATCTGCTGCCCGGGTTTAAGGATACTTTGCATTTCGTTGGCCACAAGCATCACCTGTTCCTTGATGTTAAACAGCGAAAAATTCGCCTGGATCCTGCCCTCTTCAATCCGGCCGATCGACAGGAATTCATTCAGGATGTCGGTCAGGTTGCTCACGGCGGATCGGATGCGCTGGATGTGCTTGTCCCGCTTGTTCTGCTCTTCGGTCTGCGTATACTTGG
>JALOMP010000243.1 GCA_025455365.1 Chitinophagaceae bacterium
CCAGGCCCGCAAGCCATACCAGCAGGGCCGGGAGGTTGAAGAGCAGCTGTTCTTTGAGGAACTGGCTCCTGCTCACGTGCACGAGTAGCTGCTCATTGAGCAGTTTCATATGGGTCATCACGGGAAACCCGTGGCTGACCTGCCAGTACAGGTTGGGCGCGATGAGGATGAGGAAGAGCAGTGCGGCGATGTACAGGTGCCTGCCGGTGAAGTGCGCCCGCAACCGCGTATCCAGGAGGAATGCCAGGGCCATGGGCGCGATGAGGAAGACGATGGAGTACTTGCCATACCATCCGAATACCAGGCAGAGGGAGAGAAAATACAGGTATTGCGGCCTGCCGGTTTGAATCAGCCGGATGAGGAGATACCCGGCGAGGGTCCATGCAAATATGTCGAGCATATTCGGCTGGAAGAGGATATGCATGCGAAGGGAGGCCCCGCAGAGAAAAGCCAGGCAGGCGAGGAAAACGGCGTAGGTCCTTCCGCCCAGCGCCAGCACCATTTTGCCAACCAGCACCATGTGCAGGGCGCCCAGCAAAGCGCCCCAGGCACGCACGGATGCGTGGCTGCCACCCAACCAGAGGGATATCCGGCCCATCCAGGAGAGCAGGGGCGGGGCTTCGAGGTAGCCCATGGCAGGATGCAGGGAACCCGCGAGGTAGAGGTATTCGTCGCGGTGCAGCTGGTACACCGGGTCGATGCCGGTAAATGGCACCAGGAATTTCACCAGCGCGAACAAGAGGATGATATGCCAGGGCCGCAGGCCTCTTAACCGATGGGTTTCTTGCACCATGGGATTCGATTTGGGTGCTATGTTTTAGTGTACCGTTGCCGGGGAAATTTCTTCGTAGCGGAAGGTACCCTCAAAAAGCTTGCAGGGCCTTCCGGATGCGATGAATGGTTTCTTCCCGGCCAATAATGGCGGCGATTTCAAAGACGGGTGGCCCGAATTTCCCGCCCACCAGCATGATGCGCAGGGGCAGCAGGAGTTCACCGGTTTTGATGCCGGCCCTTTCTGCCGCTTCCTTGAAAGATGTTTCCAGGACCGGTGCTTCCCACGGCTCGAGACCAGCCAGTGCGGTAACCCATTCCTCGAAGAAAGATTTCTTCCCCTCGCTCCATTTCGGTTGTACGGCGGCCAGGTCGTAGCCTGCAGGGGCGATGAAGAAAAAGCCCGCCTGTTCCGTGAAATCGCCCAGCAAGGTGCAACGGTCTTTCACCATCGGGATGATGCGCATGAGTCCTGCATCGGTGGCAGGGATTCCTTTGTCGGCAAAAGCCTTTCGCACATAAGGCAGGAGTTCCTCCGCGTGAAGTTTTTTTATCCATTCATGGTTGAACCATTTGGCTTTTTCAAAATCGAAACGGGCGCCGCCTTTGTGCACGCGTTCCATCGAAAAGCGTGAAACCAGTTCTTCGATCGTAAAGATCTCCTGGCCGCTGCCATCGTTCCATCCCAGCAGGGCCAGCATGTTGATAAAAGCCTGTGGCAGGAATCCCCTTTCGCGGAAGCCTTCGGTCTGTTCGCCGGTGCGGGGATCGGTCCAGTTCATCGCAAATACGGGGAAGCCGAGCCGGTCTCCGTCCCGCTTGCTCAGCTTACCGTGACCGTCCGGTTTCAGGATCAGCGGCAGGTGGGCCCATTGGGGCATGTCGTTTTCCCAGCCCAGGTATTTCCAGAGAAGGACATGCACGGGTGCGGAGGGCAGCCATTCCTCCCCGCGGAAGGCATGGGTGATCTTCATCAGGTAATCGTCCACCACCACGGCCAGGTGGTAGGTGGGCATCCCATCGCCCTTGAGCAGGACTTTGTCGTCTACCGTTCCGGTGTCAAAGCTCACTTCCCCGCGGACCATATCCGTGAAACGGACGGTTTCCTGTTCGGGCATTTTGATGCGGATGACGTGCGGGGTGCCCTGGCTGAGCAGCGCGCGGGTTTCTGTGTCGGAGAGGGTAAGAGAATTGCGCATGCGGGACCTGGCCTTCGCGTCGTATTGGGGCGATGGGTTTTGATCCGATTTGAAGCGGGTGCGCATGGCCTCCAGTTCTTCGGGGGTATCAAAGGCATAGTAAGCCTGCCCCTGCGATACCAGCTGTTCCGCGTATGGGCGGTACATTGATTTCCGTTCGCTCTGGCGATAAGGCCCAAAGGGTCCGCCCGAAACCGGGCTTTCATCGGGCTCCAGCCCGCACCAGCGGAGGCAGTCCAGGATGTATTGTTCGGCGCCTTCCACGAAGCGGTTCTGGTCGGTATCCTCGATCCGGAGCACGAAATCGCCCCCCATATTCCGGGCAAACAGGTAGTTATAGAGCACGGTACGAACCCCGCCCAGGTGGAGGCCACCGGTGGGACTGGGGGCGAAGCGTACCCTTACTTTCTTTTCTGGCATGCGGCAAAGATAGGGCAGGGTAAGCACCCGTGGCAGGCCATTGCCGGCAGCATTCCGTAAATTCGGGCATGCTCTACCCGGTTCTGACGCCCTGGATCCTGAAAAAACTCTATCCCGATTGCCTCTGGGAGATGCCCCCCGCCGGCAAGGAGCTGTACCTGACTTTCGACGACGGCCCCGAGCCCTCCGTCACGCCCTTTGTCCTGGACCAGTTAAAGGATGCCGGGTTCAGGGGCACTTTCTTTTGCATCGGGAAAAATGTGGAGGCAAACCCTTCCATATTCAAACGCATATTAGACGAAGGACATGCCGTGGGCAATCACACGCAAAACCATCTGAGCGGGTGGCGTGTAACGGATCAGCAATATATTGATGATGTACTACAGGCATCGAGTTTGATCTCATCGAAACTCTTCAGGCCTCCGTACGGACGCGCATCACGCGCGCAGATGCGGCTGCTGATGCAATCGCCCCATCACATGAAAATCGTGATGTGGAGCCTGCTGAGCGGAGATTTCGATCCGCGCAGAACAGCGGAGCAATGCTGGCTTTCCGTAGACCGTCACCTGAAGCCCGGGCAGATCATCACCTTTCATGACAGCATCAAAGCCGCCGAAAAATTGCGTTATGTATTACCGAGATTAATTGGGAAAATGAAGAGTCTTGGGTATGTAAGTCTTGCGCTGGAAGACCGTTGATGTGACGGTCACGTATAGGGTAAGGGCTTAAAAAAATTTGGGCCTGGGTAGACACCCTGGCCCGTTTTTAATCCGTACCCTATGAAAACTAGGTGTAAGTTACGATACTTTTGAATGTATCCAATTTTTTTTTAACGCAAGGTTATGACCCTGGAAACCCCGTTTGCGGTGATGGTGGCGGTATTGTCGCAGGTCCCGTCTCCGAAGTCCAGGGTGGCTTGGGAGGCCTTCATTTCAATCTTCACGACTCCCTTCACCATCCAGCGGCAGGTGAACTTTTTCACCAGGGGTGTGGTGATTTCGCTGGTCCAGCTTTTCCCGTCTGAGCAGCTCACGCTGCGGTTACCCGTGATGCTGAACACGTCGTCCCGGGGATAGAAGGGGGTTCCGTTGCCTTCCAGCTGGGTCATGGTCCGGACGGCGTCCCAGGAACACCACTGGCCGCTGTTCAGGTTGGTGATTTTGGCGCCCTCCACCTGGGTGGTGAAACTCCGGTTATTTCCGCCGGGGGCGGTGGTATTGGTAACGGTATGCTTGCCCTGGATGCCGAAACTGTCGATTGAGAAGTTCTCAAAAGTAGTCACGGCCTTGCTGCCGGGTACATGCATGCGACCGGAGTAAACCGTAATGATTTTGCCTTTGCGGAGATGGCCGCGCACTTCACAACCCGCACCGAAATCAATGGTCACGGTCTTTGGAAACACGCCACGGTCGCGGGGTGTCACGGTTACGGTAAAGCAGCGTGTGGTGGGCTGGTTGAGGGCGTCGGTTCCGCCGCCGTTGGCTTCACCGGAGAAAATGCCATTGCCGTCGGTGCCGTAGATACCCAGGTCTTCACCGGCGGTGGCATCGTCGATGCCTGCTACGTCGTCGAAGATTTCGTTAAAACTGCCGTCCTGGACCGCTTCGGCCGAAGAGGCTGCTACGGCCGTTTCGATGGTTTCGGGCGTGGATACGTTGTTGTCTTTCTGGCAGGATGCCAGCCAGGCCATTCCGATCACCATCAGGGAGGGAAGGAATAGCGCTTTTCTAAGGTTCGGTTTCATAATGCGTGATTTTGTGTGTTTTATTGCCTTTTGCCATCCTATGACGGCGGGTGGGGTTGCAGGTTTAACCGGATTTAAGGAAATATTTGATCTTTGGTGCCACGCATGACACTGATCGACACCCACTGCCATCTATATTCGAATGATTTTAAGGGCGATAGCCCGGAAATGATCCATCGTGCCCGGGACCTGGGCGTGGAAAAATTTTTCCTGCCCAATATCGATCTTGCTTCCATTCCGGACATGCTGGCCCTGGAGCAGGCCTACCCCGGGGTCTGTTTCCCGATGATCGGCCTGCACCCCTGCCATGTCAAGGAAGATTACCGGGAACAGCTCCGGGAGATGCGGGCATGGTTGGACAAGCGGTCTTTTCCGGCCATCGGCGAGATCGGGCTGGATTTTCACTGGGATCTCAGTTTCAGGCAGCAACAGGAGGAGGCCTTCCAGGTACAGATGGAATGGGCGATCCAGTTCGGGCGGCCGATTGTGATCCATTCCCGGAAATCCATGGACGAATGCCTGAAAATGGTAGGCGACAACCAGGACGGGCGACTCGGCGGTATTTTCCATTGCTTTTCCGGCAACCTGGAACAGGCTCGTGCCGTGATCGATTTGGGGTTTTACATGGGTATCGGGGGCGTGGTCACCTATAAAAACGGGGGCCTCGAACCGGTCATCCGGGAATTCGGGCTGGATCGGGTGGTCCTGGAAACGGACGCGCCCTACCTGAGTCCCGTGCCGCACCGGGGCCGGCGGAATGAGCCGGCATACCTGGTGCATGTGGTGTCAAAACTGGCGGAAATCACTGGGTTATCGCCGGAGGAAGTGGCCGTGGTGACCACCCGGAACG
>JALOMP010000244.1 GCA_025455365.1 Chitinophagaceae bacterium
GGGGTTCATGATATTCATCGGGGGTACCTGTCCGGAATAGTAAGTGCGGCGGGCGCCGGAGGACAGGTTCAGGTTGGTGGCTTCCCGGCCGTCCCGGGGCATGGCTTCAGACAGGACTCGTCGCTTGGCTACGTCGTTATTGGCCCGGGCGATTTCAATATCGTCATCCGGCACCGGGGAAGTGACAAAATCCCGTTCGAACTGTTCCCTCGTTGGTCGCGGTTTAATGATAGTGGCGGGAAGGTAAACGGTATCCGTGACCATGAGCTGGATCACACTGTACTGGTTGCCTTCGAGGTTACGGGGGATTGTTACCTGTTTCGGCTTAAAACCGACGAAGCTGAATTCAACCACATCGCCCTTCATGACTACGATGGAAAAAACACCCTGGTAGTTGGTGAGGGTACCCCGGCCGGTTCCTTTGACCACGATGCTCACATCGGGCAGGCCCTGAAGGCTGTCCGCGGTCATAACCACGCCATACAGTTGCACCACGGAATCCCTGAAATTTTCAAACTGGGCCTTGGCTGCAAAAGGGGATAAAAAGAGCAATATGGCAAGGTATCGTAGAATTCTCTTCATGTCGGGACGCGGGCGCAAAATAAGCCCATCTGCATTATAAACAAAGTACGGCCACGATTGGTTAATTTTGCGTCCTGAAAGCCATTTTTAACAAAATTAACAGATGACACAATCAGACATACTACGGGCACTGGGTAGGGTGCAGGAACCGGACCTTGGCAAGGATCTCGTAACCCTGAATATGGTCAGGGATATCGATATCCAGGGGAAAAATGTTTCATTCACCATCGTGCTGACCACGCCTGCCTGCCCACTGAAGGAACTCATGCGAAGGGAATGCGAGGCCGCCATACGACAGGACTTTGGAGATGATATCCTGGTTTCCGTGAAATTCACGGCCAATACCAGTACCAATCGCCAGGACGGCCAGGCCCTGCTTCCGAACGTGAAAAACATTATTGCCGTGGTGAGCGGCAAGGGTGGGGTGGGCAAGTCCACCGTGGCCGCCAACCTTGCCCTGGCGCTGTCGCAAGGAGGGGCGAAAGTGGGACTGATGGACGCTGATATCTACGGGCCAAGTGTGCCGATCATGTTCGGTGTGCGCGGTGAGCGACCCCTGATGATGGAAGTGGAAGGAAAGGATAAGATCGTGCCCCTGGAGAAATACGGCATCAAATTGATCAGCATGGGTCTGCTCGTGGACGAGAAAAGCGCGGTGGTCTGGCGTGGCCCCATGGTGAGCAGCGCCATCCGCCAGTTTGTATCGGACGTATACTGGGGCGAACTTGATTACCTGGTCATCGATATGCCCCCGGGAACGGGCGATATCCACCTTACCCTGGTCCAGACCGTGCCCGTAACGGGTGCGGTGGTGGTTACCACCCCCCAGGACGTTGCCCTGGCGGATGCCCGGAAGGCCATCGCCATGTTCGGACAGGCACAGATCAAGGTACCCATCATCGGGCTGGTGGAAAACATGGCCTGGTTTACACCGGCGGAACTGCCCAACAACCGGTACTATATCTTTGGAAAGGAAGGTGGCATGAAGCTGGCTGACCAGTTCGATATTCCCTTCCTGGGACAGATACCCCTGGTGCAAAGCATACGGGAAGGGGGCGATGCCGGTGTACCCATCATGGTGGGAGATGATGCCATCACCCGCGAAGCATTCGAACAGTTCGCATCCAACACCATCCGAAGCATCGCCATGCGAAACGCCAATATGGAAGCCACCAGGGTGGTGGAAGTTGTGGTTTAAGGTCCGAAATACGATTTTGGAAGTCAGAAGTAATGTATACCATGACTTTACTTCTAACTTCCAAGATCTAAACTCACACTTGATGTATAGTCTTCCCCACTTCAAAACCCATGATCCCTCCAGGTTACCCGATTTCATGCGGAAGAATCCCTTTGCCATGCTTATCGGCACGGACAAGGGCAGTCGTGCTGTCGCCACCCAGGTGCCCCTGTTTGTGGATGACCGGGACGGGAAACTAGTCCTTTCGGGACATATCATGCGCCAAACCGACCATCATCGGGCATTCCTGGAAAACCCGGATGCCCTGGCCATATTTTCCGGTCCGCATACCTATATCAGCGCAAGCTGGTATGCCGATCCCCACCAGGCATCCACCTGGAATTATATGAGCGTTCATGCCAGGGGCAAACTCCGTTTTACGGACGAGCAGGCCCTCCTGCAGATCCTGGAGCGTACCACCAACCATTTCGAGCAGCGAAGCCATGCCTTCCATGACCTTCCCAAAGACTATGTGTCCAGGCTTTCCAAAGCAATTGTGGCGTTTGAAATTCCAGTAGACTCCCTGGAGCATGTGTATAAACTCTCCCAGAATAAGGATCCGAAAACCTTCCATATGATCCTGGAGAAACTCGACCAGGGTTCGGCCATGGACCGGATGGTGGCAGAGGAAATGCGGAAGGAAAGAAGTTAGATAAGACTTCACTCCCCAACCGTCCACAGGATCGCCTGTTCCGGGTTCACCAGCCTGAAGCTTTTCCGCTTATCACTCGATTTCAGGTGAACGATGTTAACCTGCTCTTTCTTTGATTCATAGAGTATTGTATTTGTTATCTCTATTTTAGATGGAGGTTCGGGGAAGGGCGATTGAAAATAAGACCAGGTCGCTTCCTGGTCGTTTTCATATCCAACTATCTGTAATGTGACGGGCTTGTCGTTGATGCGGATCTGGAAATGCTTGCGTATATAGGTTTGAATCCTGTCCTTGTTCTGTGCCGCATCCCCTTTGAGCAAGTCGGTTTTCACCCCGGGCTGCCGGAGGGCCTCCTCGAAATCGTCTGTAAACAGTTTGAATGAAATCTCTACCTGCTTGTCTTTAGAATTCCATTCTAATTCACTGACAGACACATAATAAGGATGATTTATTAAACTATAACTAGAAATATTTGTGAGATTTGTACCCGCAGGGCTTAGGGAGTTGGGGAGGTTTGTCAATGCAGTTTGGCGAAAGGGAAAGAGGGCGATGGGGTTTGGAATGGGCGAAATACCCGGGCCTGCCGGGGTGAGGAACCATAGCGAAAGCAGCAGCCATTGAGACTTAAATCGCACCATCGGACCAGCAAATTTTTGTGGTCACAAAACTCTGTTTTATTTTCCATGCTTTAACCTTACATGGGCGATTTCGCATTTTATTTCCGGATGGGCTGGGACCATATCATCAGCCCCGATGCCATTGATCATCTTCTTTTCATTGCCGCGCTGACCCTGGTATTCACCATCGGGGAATGGAAAAGGGTACTGGTACTGGTAACGGCATTTACCGTTGGTCATGCCATTACCCTGGTCCTGAGCGTAAAAGATATCATCCGTTTTCCCGATATGTGGGTGGAATTCCTCATTCCCTGTACCATCGTGATCACCGCGGCCGTAAATCTTTTCAAGCGTGATTTTTCGCCCCGTTCCCTGCGCGTGAATTATTTCCTGGCCCTCTTTTTTGGACTCATCCATGGCATGGGTTATGCCAACGCGATCCGGTTCAGCCTTTCGAAGGAGCAAAGTCTTGGCTGGAGTCTCTTCAGTTTTAATTTGGGGCTGGAAATCGGGCAGATTTTTGTAGTATTGCTGCTTCTTTTGTTAACCTGGTTATTCACCCGGATCCCATTCGTTAACCGGCGAATGTGGGTGACGGGCCTCTCGGCCCTGATCCTTGTTCTGGCCTTGCAAATTGCCATCGATCGTATTTCTTTTTTGAATTCCTAACAACGCTTCATGAAACAAGTCATCTCGTCCCTGCTGTTCTTTACCCTTGCCTTATCCCCGGCTTTCGCCCAGCTCAACCACAATCCCGGGTCCAGCCATGGGAATGCGTTTGAGCAACTCGACTGGCTCCTTGCTTCTCCAAATGAATACCGCACTGCCTCCGGAGCTCCGGGGCCTAAGTATTGGCAGCAGCGTGCGGATTACGACATCAAAGTGACGATTGATGAGCCCAACAATCACCTCACCGGTGCGGAGACGGTCACCTACTACAATAATTCTCCAGATCTGCTTTCCTATATCTGGCTGCAGTTGGATGAGAATTTCCACGCCCCGGGAAGCGATAACAATGCAGACAATACCGGCAAAATGCCTGCCCGGCCCACCAGCGGTGGGCTGGCCCAAATGGATTACCAGGCCCACCTCAAGGGATACGGTGTGAACATCACCGCCGTGAAGGATGCGGCAGGGAAAGATCTTCGTTATACCATCAACCAGACCATGATGCGCATAGACATCCCGGGGTCATTGAAACCGGGACAGAAATTCGTGTTCAGCGTGAACTGGAACTACAAGATCCCGGACAAGGCTACCCGCGGTGGTCGCGGTGGATATGAAAACTTCCCCGAAGACGACAACAACCTGTATTCCATCGCCCAGTGGTTCCCCCGCATGGCGGTGTACAGTGATTTCCAGGGCTGGCAGCACCTGCAGTTCACTGGCGGGTCCGAGTTTGCGCTCACCTTCGGTAATTATAAGGTAGCCATCACCGTGCCCTCGGATCATATCGTGGCCGCCACCGGCGTTTGCCAGAACTACAAGAGCCTGCTCACGCCCTCGCAAATGCAGCGCTGGAACCAGGCACAGACATCCAAAGAACCGGTAGAGATCGTCACCCTCTCCGAAGCCATCGAAGCCAGCAAGACCAAGAGCAAGAGCTCCCGGACATGGATATTCGAAGCGGAGAATGTCCGTGATTTCGCCTTCAATACCTCCCGCCGGCTGGTTTGGGACGCGATGCCCACCTATATCGACGGCAAGAAAGTGATGTGCATGAGTTTTTACGGGAAGGAAGCCTACCCGATTTATCGCAAGTATTCCACCAAGGTGACGGCACATACCCTGAAAGTGTACTCCAAATTCACCATCCCGTATCCGTATCCCGTAGCGCAGAGCGTGGAAGCCGCAATCGGCATGGAATACCCGATGCTGGCGATGAACTT
>JALOMP010000245.1 GCA_025455365.1 Chitinophagaceae bacterium
TAAAAGAAAGGAAAGCATCCAAAATGCTCGACAACTTCGAGGACTTGCTGCTGAACAAGCCAGCCTATTCGAAAACCGTAAAAGAACTGCTGGACAAAGCCTGGGAATTCTTTGATAAGTCGCTTCCCCATTATGCCATTGAATGGTTCGTGGAAGCCGAAAAACTGGCCAGGGCAACCCGCCAACTGCACGAGCTTCCGGGCATTTTCGGCGATATGGCCGTATGTTACAGGCGTATGGGCAATGAACAGGCGTCCATCCGCACGAACCGCAAGGCGATTGAGGCAAGCCAGCAGGCGAAGGATACCTTGGGGGTCTATCGCTGGAGTCAAAATCTTTCCGGGATCCTCATGCGGGCTAAAATGTATGAAGCCGCATTTCCATACCTGCGGATATCACTGTATGCGGCTGCCATGCTGAACGATGCGGAAGCCATCAAGCTCTCCGCATCCGCATTGTATGAATATAAGTTCCACAGCTATGCCCCGGAAGCCGATATTACTGACATGTACAGCGCCGCGCTCGATATCGTAAAAACAAACCATCCCAAAGACGCCACCAGGGATTCCGTCAAAGTGTTGTCTGATTTCGTCAAGGGAAAGATTACGTTCGCCACGCAGTAGTGTTGGCAACCAGGACGATTGCCTGTTCAATGGGCGATGGAATGCGGAAAAGATCACAACCCGCTTAAACGGGTTTGTAGGTTTCCTCGAACTCCTTCCGGGCAATCCTGTACACTTCCGTCTCCTCGAGGTTACAGGCCAGGTAGTCGTTCAGTCGTAATCGTTCGCTTTCCTTCCAGGGTGCCTCAATGTACAGGCTGTCTTGCGGCGTGGACGCGAGCCTTTTCAAACCTTTCAACCTGTACCGTTTAATATTTTCTTCCGTTACCTGTAAAGCCTTTATGCGCGCCCCTTCCCCGGGTACATAGTAATCATCCTGCCCATGCACGTATCGTTTGAAGAACTGTTCCGGTTTCAGGACATACTCTTCCCTACTTTCCGTTTGGTTGGTCACGATCATATCGCCTTCAGACGCGGTGTTGCTGGTTTCCTTCCCATCGGAAGTGATGGTTGTAATCTTCTCGCCCCCCTTTGCGATCCGAGCATGCACGCCGGCAATCTTCTGGTAAACCCCGCCGAAAGTCCGGATGATCGGCAGGTATACTTCGACCAATTCCTTTTGCCCGATGTCATAGGGATGATTTGTCATATCAAGTCAAATTTCAGGTAACGGTGGCTTTTGCCTCGGTCAGTGAAATAAATTTCCGCACGGAAAGGTCATACAATTTCCGTCATGAGCAAATCGATTCTTTCTTTCTGGTCCTGGTAAGAAGCCATGGCAAACTTGTCCTGCAATTGTTCAGCCAGTTGCCGGGCTTTTTCTTCATACGCGAGCATCTTTGCGTTCTCGCCCCCATAGTGACAGGCTTCGGCGATGGTCAGCAGGATCCAGAGCACATCGTTCCTGTTTGTAAAATCCGGATCTGCTTCCAACTGGCTTGTATTGATCAGCACAGCCTGTCTGATAGTCTCAGCGTGCAGCTTCTGGTAACTGGCATCCTGTCCCTGGCTTTTCAGGAGTTTCACTTTCAGCAGGAGCACATAAATGGCATTGATTCCGTTATAGTAATCCTGCTTCATCATGAACCCTTTTTCATACATGGCGATCGCCCTGTCCAGCATGGCAGGATCGTTGGTCAGGTCATAGAGACGCTTGGCGATGGCGCCCGAAAGGCCCGTGATTTCAGGATCAATGCTGATATCCGGGTTCAGTCGGGACATGATTTTCTCCGCCTCCCGCAGCGCTTCGATTTCCGTGGGCTGCTTTGATTTGTAGGTGCAAAGCGCCTGCTGGGATACGATGTAGGTGATATTGTCCAGCATGCTGATATTGGACTCGGCGGCGGCCCTTGCTTTGCCCAGGCATTCCAGCGCCAGCGGAAAGTCATTGCTCTTCCGGGCTTTGGCTGCCTTATCAAGAAGTTCTGCCATGGAATCGACCTTTTCCGCAGGAGGCCCGGGTACAGCCACCGGTGCAACCGGCGTGCCGGCCCCCTGTGCAAGGTTTAGAAAGGTAAACACCGGGCTGTCGCTTTCCTTTTTGCTGCCGTTCAGGATTCCCTGCACCAGGTCGGTGAGAACTTTCCGGAATCGCTCCACTTCCATGTATGGAATCCCTTCCTCTGAATGCGTGTACGCGTGTACCACAAAAGACCGGATATCAAAGGGGATGGAGCTTACCTGTTCCTTCTCGCAGATCATGATGGTGTACTTATCCCGAAGGGAATGCCGGACGCCCAGTTCCCACATCACATTGGGATTGAGGGTTGAAATATCCACCAGGGCGATCGGGGCACGCTGGATTTCTTCCAGCATCAGTTTGTCGATGCTGCCCGTCAGGTTTTTGTCAATCGCCCGGTGGCAGGGAATGCCCAGGGCATCAAATACCGGTTTGATGAGCAGAGAATAGGTCTGGTCCAGGTCCAGTATCCTGGGACGGCCGAGCGCATAACTTGTTTTCTTGCCGTACCCGATGATGACGAAGCAGGAGAGTTCAGGCATAGCTTACAGTTTTACAAGGCGTAAAATTTATGGCGATACCAGCATATCCGATAAGCATCTTTGCCATACTAAAAGTAGGCTTACTGCCCAACATGCAAAAACAAATTCGTATGTAAACCTCCGCTGCGCCCGCAACGGACCGCATACATCACCCCTGCATCATATAACACGAACAGGGTATTTTTAAAACGATCCGGATCGCTTAACTTTAAAAGGAATGTACCAGGCAATGGTGACGGCCACATTTGCGCAACTCTTGCAGCGGTACGATTGGGATCTTACCCGGATTCCGAAAAGCGACGCTGCCGTGGCGGAGCCATTGATTGAATTCAGTCGCAAACACATGATCCGCCTGGAACCCGTATTCCCCGGCGTCAATGATCCCGAACTAATCCGCTACTGTACGGTATCTCTCCTGAAAAAGCTGTCTGCCGCCGACCTCAGGCAACTGCAATCCTGTGCTGTATTTGAAAGCTTCTACCAGAAACCGGCCGATGAGCTACCCATGTAAGCTTACCCTTCCCATGTTATTGTAAACCACAAAAACCTCGTTATGGCCAAAGCAAAAACGGCTGCCCGGACGCGTAGCAGTTCCCAGGCAGATTTGCGCGAACTCATTGTTGTCATGCACAGCGACGCCGGCATCATCGCCACACCCGAAGCCGTGATCTCCCGAACCGGGAAAAAAGTCTCCACCCTCAACAACCTGCTGAAAGCACACGGGGCCACCATGACACCCCTGTTCGGCAGCGAAAGCCGCATGGCGGTCAGTCGCAAAGGCCAGCTGGCGCCGAGTTCCGCCAGCGTGGCGGAGATGGTGGGTTATTACAGTGTGGAGACTTCGGGCAACAAGGATGCGCTCTGCAAATCCCTGCAGGCGGACCCCACCGTAGCCACGGCATATGTCAAGCCTATCGCTGAACCCCCGTACATGCACGACCAGGAACTTCCGCCCGTTGGTGGCGAGGCGCCCCCCGCTACACCCAACTTTACATCCAGGCAGGTATACCTGGACGCGGCTCCTGCGGGTATCGATGCCCGTTATGCCTGGACTTTACCGGGTGGCAAGGGAAACGGCGTCCGCATCATTGACATTGAAGGAGCATGGCGATTTTCCCATGAAGACCTGATCGCCAACCAGGGCGGCATGATTGGCGGGACCGCAAGCAGTGATATCGGCTGGCGCAACCACGGCACGGCTGTCATCGGGGAATTCGGCGGAGATGAAAACGCATCCGGCATCACCGGCATCTGCCCGGCCGCGAATGTCAGGGCCATTTCAATCTTCAACGCCCAGGGTGGTGGACAAAGCGCCAACGCGATCCGCCAGGCGGCTGATGCGTTGAGCGCGGGAGACATCATCCTGATCGAACTCCATCGCCCCGGCCCCCGGTTTAATTTCGCCGGCCGGACAGACCAGCGCGGGTATATCGCCATTGAATGGTGGCCCGACGATTTCGCAGCGATACGGTATGCGGTCAGTCGCGGTGTGATCGTGGTGGAAGCCGCCGGGAACGGCGCTGAAAACCTGGACGACAACCTGTACAATACCCGTCCGTCCGGCTTCCCGAATTCATGGACCAACCCCTTCAACATGGCCAATCCGCAAAGCGGTGCCGTCATCGTGGGTGCGGGCGCCCCGCCGCCGGGTACGCATGGCCGTAACCATGGCACGGATCGCAGTCGCCTGGACTTCTCCAACTTCGCAGCCCGTGTGGATGTACAGGGCTGGGGCCGGGAAGTGACCACCTGCGCCTACGGCGACCTCCAGGGCGGAAACAATGAAGACCTCTGGTACACCGATACCTTCAGCGGCACGTCGAGCGCATCACCCATCGTGGTCGGCGCCATCGGCTGCATGCAAGGCCGCCTGAGGGCAAGGAACAAGCCATTGCTCACCCCGGACACGGCCAGGAATATTCTTCGGAATACGGGCTCCGTGCAGCAGGATACCACAGGGCGACCGGCCACGCAGCGCATTGGCAACCGCCCGGACCTCCGACAGGCCATGACCCAACTGGGTGTGGGTGGTAAGACGGCCGTGAAAGACGTAAAAGATATCCGCGAAGGAGGGAATAAAAATATCGAAGACGTCATCAAGGATAAAGAATTTCAGAAAGACCAGAAGGATATGCTCAAGGACCGGAAAGAAGTGATCAAGGAAGTACAGAAAGAAATGAAAGATAAAGACGTGAAAGAATTCAAGGAAAAGGAACGCAAGGAATTCAAGGAGATCCGCGAGTTCGGCGGCATCGACGTCATCCGTCCTACCGGGGCATCGGACCTCGAAGGCCGGCTGCAAAACCTTGAACAGGCGGTCAACACGCTCTCGCATTTCATCAGCGGTGAACTGAGGCCGGACTTGCAGGGCGCCCTGTTCCAGCAGGGTGAAGAA
>JALOMP010000025.1 GCA_025455365.1 Chitinophagaceae bacterium
CAGCTGAATGGTGCTGCTGTCCGTGGTTCCTTTAATCCGGACCATTTTTTGCAATACACCGTTTAGGTCATAGGTCCAACGGTGTGTTTCGGTCGTCCTGGTTTTATCGCCAATGGCCTGCGCCTGCTGGATAATGGTGGTGAGTCGCTGAAGGGAATCGTACCCGTATTCGTAGACTGTATAGGTTTGGTAGCCACTGTCTGTGGTACGGTAAAGCTGTCCCTGGGCATTGTAGAAATTGGTGAGGGACATTCTTCCTGAAAAGGGCATTTCCATGACGGTCTTTGCCTGTGTGTACCCGTTGTTGATTTGTTGGTTGAAACGGAAACCTTCGGATGGCTCCCCGGCGGCCTCGTAACTGGTTACCGATACGGAAGACACTTTCCATTTCTTAAAGCGACTGAATTTAGCCTGGTTTTGAGCATGGCTAACGATGTCCTTGTAATAGTACTGGCCTTTTACCCCGGCAGCCGTCAGGAATGCAACGGTACTTAGCAGAAAGAACGGAATGTTTTTTTTCATGATTATTGGATACCTGGGCAAAGGTAGATGTAATAACGTGCAGGAACGTAAACTCGTATACCACGGGGTACGCCAATCTTTCTTAATTTTAACAAATCTCGAACCCATTCTATCCTGCATGGAAAATTCATACCTCCTCCAGTTTCAGCGGCTTAAGACAATTATGGATGAACTCCGGGAGCAATGTCCCTGGGACAGGAAGCAGACGATAGAATCGTTGCGCCAGATGACCATCGAGGAGACTTTTGAGTTGGCGGACGCGATCACGGATTCGGACTGGCAGGGTATCAGAGAAGAGTTGGGCGATATTCTGCTGCACCTGCTTTTTTATGCCAAAATCGGGGAGGAACAGAAACAATTTACGCTGGAAGAAATGATCAGGGGAATTGGCGATAAACTGGTTGCCAGGCACCCGCATATCTATGGGGAAATACAGGTGAAGGACGAGGAAGAGGTCAAGCGCAACTTGGAGAAACTGAAGTTGAAAGAGGGGAAGGCATCTGTACTGAGCGGTGTGCCCCGGTCGCTGCCGGCCATGGTCAAGTCCATGCGCCTGCAGGAAAAGGCCAAACAGGTGGGGTTCGAGTGGGAAAATGCGGGGCAGGTCTGGGATAAAGTATTGGAGGAAACCCGTGAGTTGCAGGAAGCGCTTGAAGAACAGTCGCGCGCCCGCTCCTCTGCCAAGGGGAATGGGTTGCCTGATAAAAGAGTGGAGGAAGAGTTTGGTGATTTGCTTTTCTCCCTGGTCAATTATAGCCGGTTCCTGGGAATTGACGCTGAAATGGCATTGGAACGGACGAACAAAAAGTTTATCACCCGTTTCCAAAAGATGGAAGTGCGGGCCGCACAGCAGGGACATTCCCTCCACGACCTGACCCTGGGACAGATGGACCAGATATGGAACGAGGTTAAAAAGGAGGATGCCGCTTGAAAGAATTCCTGAAAGATATCGTCTACCGGAATGCCTACTTTCTCATAGGCGCCGCCTGGTTATTTACACTTTCCTTCATTTTTTCCAACTACTGGTCGTATACCTCATCCCCGCAAGGTGTACGGAAAACCCTTGAACAGCACCTTCGTACGCAGGAGCAGGACCTGGAGCTCTTCCTCACGGATACCGCTCTAATTAAACGGCTGATGACCATCACCGAATCTGAAGAGGAAGCGAAACAGGTCATCGGGAAGCCCTATGGAATATTCCTGTACAGCCTGGAGGATTATGGTCCGATAGTATTGCGATACTGGAACACGCAACAGAGCGCTCCTTCCGATGAAATGCTTGTTCGTCCGGAAGGGGATTATTTTGTTACCCTGCCCAATGGGCAATTCGAGTTTGTCCGCCGGAAATTATCCCTGAAAGACGGGCGCAACCTGCTCGTGTGCGCCCTGGTCCCCATCCGATGGGACTATTTCATTGAAAACGATTATCTACGGAAGGGTTTCGCGGAACAGCCGAATATTGAACGCAATTATTCCATCGCAACGGGCATTACAGATATTCCCATCGTCAACAGCCGGGGAAAGACACTGTTCCACCTTGCAAAAAAGACGGGACAGTTCACGGGGGGAAGCGACTGGATTACGATCCTGCTTCGCATTCTCGGTTCGCTGATGGTATTTTTCTACATCCACATGATGGCCCTTGGCGCGGCGAAGCGATTTGGTCCGGGCAATGCCATCCTGTTCCTGCTGGTTGTAATCCTGTTCCTCCGCGGGCTTACGTATTTTTTTCCCATACCGCTTGATTTCCGCCAGTTCGAACTCTTTAACCCCGCCATATACGGATCAAACATTATTCTCCGTACCCTCGGAGACCTGCTGATCAATTCCCTGTTGCTGGTCTGGATGGTATTGTTTTCCCGTGCAATGATCAACCGGTATCGCTTAAAACTGAAAACGGAAAACGCATTCATGCAATGGGTGCTTGCCTTGCTGTTTTGCTCACTGCTGCTGATGATCACCTGGATCAGCGGTTCGATCATCAGGAGCCTCGTTTCAGATTCTTCCATCTCTTATGAAGTGACTAATTTTTTCAAGCTCAACCTCTACACGGTTGTCGGGTTTATCGTATTGAGTTGCGTTTCGATCGGTTATTTCATACTCTCCCATATCCTGTTGCGATTCCTGGATGACATCATGCCATCGCAGACATTCGTGAAAATGGTTATGGTTGCCTGTATCGGCCTGGTTTTCCTGACCGCGAACATGGGCACCCAGCAGGTCACCTTCGATCTTGGGCTGCTGGTATGGCTTATGTGTTATATCCTCCTGATCAGTTTCTTTGGGACCCCTGGCAGCGCAAGGGTATCGGGCAGCGCTACCGTATTCTGGCTGGTATTTTTTTCGGCGTCCATCACCGTCATCATTTTTACGGAGAACAGGGCCAGGGAACTGGAAAACCGGAAAAATGCCGCCGTAAAGCTCGCTATCCAGGCCGATCCTTCCAGCAACCTTAAAATTAATATCGCCACCCAGAGCCTGAATAATGAATTCCTGCGTGAAAATCTTCCACGCTTTGCTGACTATTACCAGAGCACGGCGATTAAAGACAGCATCCTCAACACCCACTTCTCAGGGTATACGAACAGATTCGATACGCGGTTTTTCATTTTCGATGCGGAAGGGAATCCCATGTCGTCATCGGACCAGCTGACCTATGATACCTTGAATACGATATTCACTTTGCAGGGCAAAAAGACGGGACTTCCCAACCTTCGGTATTACGAAACGGATTTCACCAATTTCAGCTATATCTACCAGAAGAATATCCGCGATACGTCCGGCAATGTTATGGGTATCTTCTTCATGCTTTCCAACCCGCGAATTTACAAGGGCGATGCGCTGTACCCTGAGCTGATCAGGCAAACCAATGATCTATCGCTTGAACGCTGGCCCAATTATGCCTATGCCGTGTACGACAGCCTGCAGTTGCTGTACAATAAAAATGACTATCCATTCCCCATCACGCTGGATCCCGCCGATGTGCCTTTGGCTGAGTTTTCCTCCCGGGAAGAAAACGGGTATGAAATCCTGACCTATAAAGCCGGTGCGGACAAGGCAGTGGTCATCACGCGAAAGAGTAATTTTCTCCTGGAGGCCATCACCCTGTTTGCCTACCTGTTTTGCGCTTCCCTTTTCCTGGTGGCGATGTTCCAGCTGGCAAGCCTCGTGATTCGGTCCGGATTCCAATGGAGCACCTTGCGGGAATTGTGGCAAATGAGCATTCGCAACCAGATCTATGGTACCGTCATTTTCATCAGCGTATTTTCCTTCCTGGTGATTGGCGCAGCCACCATCGTGTTTTTCATCCAGCGCTACAATAAAAACAACAAGGACAGGCTCAGCAGGACCATCCAGGTGATGTCCGATGAATTGAGGAGCCAGATATACAATGGCATGGAGGAAGGGTCTTTCTACAGCCTTGCCGACACCGCACAGGAAGGCGTACTGCAGAAAGCAATTGGAGAGATCGCGGAAATCCATAATGCAGACATCAACCTGTATGATGAGAATGGGATGTTGAGGGTCTCTTCCCAGCCATTCGTGTATAACCGCGGAATCCTGAGCCGGTTAATGGATCCGCTGGCCTATTATCATATGAAGCGACTCCGGAAGAGCCAGTATGTACAGAATGAACAATACGGCCAGTTAAAATACCTGAGTATCTACACACCGTTCCGGAGTGAGAAGCCGGAATGGCAGGCGTACATCAATATCCCGTATTTTGCCTCCACCATGGAGCTGAAGCAGGAAATCTCCAATTTCCTGGTTGCCATCATCAACCTGAATGCGTTCATTTTCCTCATGGCGGGCGTCATCGCCGTATTTATCACAAACCGCATCACGCAGTCGCTCACCATGATCGGGGAGAAGATGCGCGAAGTGAATCTCGGGAAGCATAACCAGGAAATTAACTGGACGCGGAACGACGAAATCGGCGGACTGGTTCAGGAGTATAACCGCATGGTGCAGAAACTGGACGAGAGTGCCGTAGCCCTGGCAAAAACGGAACGCGAGATTGCCTGGAGGGAAATGGCAAGGCAGGTTGCACATGAAATCAAGAACCCGCTCACGCCCATGAAACTGAGCATACAGTACCTGCAGAAGGCAATCGACAACAATGCGCCGAATGTCAAGGAGCTATCTGCCGGCGTTGCACAGACGTTGATTGAGCAGATCGAACACCTGTCTAAAATCGCCGCCGAGTTTTCCCAGTTCGCCAATATCGGCATTACCCGAAATGAAGAGGTTGATTTGCATGAAATTTTGAAATCACTGGTCAGCCTGCATGGAATGCACGCCCATGTTGACATCAGATGGGAGCCATTGGAGACACCCGTGCACATTCATGCCGACAAGACACAGATCAACCGGCTTTTTACCAACCTGCTGCAAAACGCCATTGAAGCGATTCCCGATGATCGGCCAGCCATCATCGAAATCCGTGAGGCGATCGACGACGGGCATATTTTAGTTTCTGTCCAGGATAACGGAACAGGCATTCCTGCAGAGATGCAGTCGAAAATCTTCACCCCTAATTTTACGACCAAGACATCGGGTACGGGGCTCGGACTGGCCATGTCCAGGGGAATCGTGGAACAGGCGAAAGGTGAAATCTGGTTCGAGACATCAGAACGAGCGGGTACGATTTTCTTCCTGAAATTTCCCCTTAGCGAAAAGAAGGAAGAATAAGGCAGGCATCCATGAGGGAAGGCCGGGTGCTTCCCTATGATTTCCGGTTAAGGGGCGATGGCGGGGTTTCTAGTGCCTGCGGCTTTCCCTGCGCGCATCCAGCCATGCTTCCAGTTCCGCCCGGGTAAAACTGCTGAGGTTGCTTTTAGCAGTAAGCCCGCCTTTTTGCGATGCCAGGATACCGTAGTGGACATCCGCGTAGCCTTCCACGGCATGGGCGTCCGGATCGATGGAGAGCAGGGCGCCTTTTTCCAATGCTTCAGGTATCCATGTCCAGTGCAGATCAAGTCTCCGCGGATGGGCATTGATTTCAATCACCACTCCATGTTCCACACAGGCATCAATCATCGCAGCATGATCCACTGGGTATCCTTCGCGGCTAAGCAGCAGCCTGCCGGTAGGATGGCCCAGGATAGTCGTATATGGATTTCGGATGGCCCCCAGTAATCGTTGCATGGCTTTTTCCTGGGTCATCTTCAGGTTGGAATGGACGGAGGCGATGACCAGGTCGAATGTGGCTAGTACATCATCCGTATAATCCATCGAGCCATCGCCAAGGATATCACATTCGATACTGCTGAAAATCCGGAACGGGTGCAGGCGGACATTCAATTCACGGATCAGTTCCTGTTGGGCACGAATCCTTTCTTCCGTGAGCCCCCTGGCATAAAAGGCGGATTTGCTATGGTCGCTGATGACGAGGTATTCATATCCTTTATCCATGGCAGCTTTAGCCATGTCCTGTACACTTTGTGATCCATCGCTCCAGTCGCTATGACTGTGGATGATTCCACGGATGTCCTTGTCCGTGATCAATTGCGGCAGGCTGCCCTGCCGGGCTTTTTTGATAAACCGTCCATCCTCCCTCAGGCATGGATCGATGATGGGAATACCGGCCGCCGAGAAAATATCTGCTTCGGTTAATGCGCTTTCGGGAACCGCCATGGATTCCGCTTTCCACGCATCCAGGAATGCATCCGTGGCCGTGGTTAGAAACTGGGCGGTGCCAAAACCGTTTCGACTAGCCAGGTGGAATACCAGGCGTGAAAGATCCGGCGTATGGCATTCGATCTTCTCGTCCGTTTGGCTGTCTACTATAAAGTTGGCATCCGCGAGCCAGGAAATAAGCCTGGCGGGGGGAATGGATGTTACCCATTCCAGCCTGTCGAGGGTAAGTTCCTGGCGTCTGAAAGCGCCGGTGATGCTGATGGCTTCCCCGGGAAATGCGGCCGAGATTGTTTCCGTTATTGTCTTATGGTAGCCGCTGAGTTCCGCGTAGAGGTATTGTCCCTGGTGCTGAAGGAAAAATTCAATTGCCTGTTTTACATTCTGCTGGGTTTTTTCCCCGAAGCCCTTATACAACATCAACCTGTTTTCCTGGCAGGCGTACAATAGTTCACCAATGCTTTCGATGCCCATTTCCTTCCAGACGGTTGCAATTTTCTTGGGGCCCAGTCCCTTGATGTGAAGCATGTCCAGGACGCCGGGCGGTGTCTTACGAATGATCTCTTCCAGCGCGGATAGTTTTCCCGAGTCCAGTATTTCAAAAATTTTTCGGGCGGTGGAGTCACCAATACCTTTGAGTCCGGCAATTTTTTCACGGGGCAGGTCCGCCAGCGGGGCAGGAAGTTGTTCGATATTATAGGCAGCGATGGAATAGGATTTCGATTTGAATGCATTCTCCCCATGGATATCCATCAGTTTGGATAAGAGGGCAAACTGGTCTGCGATGGCATAATTGTCCATACAGGGAAGTTAAGCCAAATGCGATAATATCATTCCTGGGCATTATGTTCGCCTTCAGCGTGCCGGGGCCAGGTGAAAAATTTGAAGGGGCGAGTAGCAGGGGTGGAGCTCTGTCTGGACTTAGGCGCTGTTTCCGGCTGGGGTTCTGTCCAGGCCAAGTCTATATCGCCGGCTGGGTGTCTGCCTGGGGCTCACCCCCAGTGCACACGATAAGTACCATGGAATTACGGCTAATGACTGCAAAAAAAAATCCCGCACGAGGCGGGACTTTATTCGTTGAAGAGGTGTCGCTTATTTCTTAACAGCGGCCTTCTTAACAGCCTTCTTAACGGCGGCTTTCTTTACAGCTTTCTTAGCTACTTTTTTAACAGCAGCTTTCTTTACGGCTTTCTTAGCTACTTTCTTTGCAGCAGCTTTCTTTACGGCTTTTTTTGCAGTTGCCATGTGTTTCGAATTTTAATGGTTTAGTAATCAATAACACATTAAAAATAGAAACACTTTTTCTTTTTTGCAAAAAATTTTTTTTTCTGCAGTGTTTTCCTTAGTTCGCAGCTTCCACAGCACTCACGGAAACGATCGTTTTATCGGCTTTCGTTTTCCTGAATTCAACAACGCCGTCTGTCAGTGCAAAGAGGGTGAAGTCCCTTCCCAGACCAACATTCTTACCAGGATGATACACGGTGCCGCGTTGACGAACGATGATGTTTCCCGCGATGGCAGCCTGGCCGCCGTAGATTTTTACGCCCAGCCTTTTGCTTTCGGAATCACGGCCGTTCTTTACGCTACCTTCACCTTTTTTATGTGCCATAACAAAGAGGTTTAATAGAATTTTTAATGTTCGCTTATGCGATCTTGCCGATCTTGATTTGTGTGTACAAGGTGCGATGGCCCGTTTTCTTGCGGAAGCCCTTCCGGCGTTTCATCTTGAAGGCAATGACTTTATCGCCCTGCACTTCACCGATGATTTCGGCGTTGACTTTCACTTTTACATCGGCGCCAACGGAAAGCTTTCCGTCTGTATCCACCAGGAGTACTTCCGGGAAGGAAACCGAGTCACCCGATTTGCCTTCGATATGCGGAACATAGAGTTCCTGGCCTTCGGAAACCTTGAACTGCTGGCCGGCGATTTTAACAACTGCAAACATAATGAGCCAAAATTTAGGAGTGCAAAGGTAAGGGTAAAATCCTTGAATTCCATGGCCGGGCGGTAAAAAAACTTATCTGTTCGGGTCCCCTTCTTTGGCCAGTCAAAATTATATTTGTAGTTCACCGTTTGCCATATCGAGATGAAGATCAAGTCGTTCCTGGCCAGGCCTTTTGCTAGCTATATCCATAAGCAAATCCGGAAATCCATGGCCACCGCCGTGGACGACCAGCGGAAAATTCTCCGGGAACTGCTGAAAACAGGTAAAATTACCGAATTCGGGGCGGATCACGGGTTCCAGGAGATTGAGGATCATGACCAGTTTAAAAAGGCCGTCCCCCTTCGGGATTATGAAGCGTTCCGGCCTTATATTGACAAAATCAAGGAGGGCCGCCATAATGTGCTCTGGAAAGGCCAGCCAATCTACTTCGCCAAGACCTCCGGTACCACCAGCGGGGTTAAGTACATTCCCATCACCCGCGAGTCCATTCCCAACCATATCAATACGGCCAGAAACGCCCTCCTATGCTATATGTCTGAAACTGGAAACCACCAGTTTGCCAATGGCCGCATGATTTTCCTGTCCGGTTCGCCCGAGCTGGAAAGGGTAGGGGGTATTCCCACGGGCCGGCTTTCGGGGATTGTCAACCACCATGTGCCCAGTTACCTGAGAACCAATCAGTTACCTTCATACGAAACCAACTGTATCGAAGACTGGGAGACCAAACTGGACAAAATCGTGGCGGAAACCATCCGGCAGGATATGACCCTTATCAGCGGTATCCCGCCCTGGATGCAGATGTATTTCGACCGCCTGGTTGGAAAGGGAGGCAAGCCTGTAAAAGATCTGTTCCCGCATTTTTCCGTGATGGTACACGGAGGGGTTAATTTTTCCCCCTATCGCGCGAAATTGATGCAAAGCATTGGAAAAGAAGTTGATACGATTGAAACCTTTCCTGCATCAGAAGGGTTTTTTGCCTTCCAGGACCGGCTGGGAGAAGAAGGGCTGTTGCTCAATACCGATTCGGGGATCTTTTTCGAATTTGTACCGTCCGGGGAGATCTTTTCGGATAACCCAACCCGTCTCAGCCTCAAAGATGTGAAAGTGGGCGAGAACTACGCCCTCATCATTAATAATAATGCAGGCCTGTGGGGATATAATCTGGGCGACACCGTACGTTTTATATCCGTGGACCCTTACCGGATCCTGGTGACCGGGCGCATCAAACATTTCATTTCCGCCTTTGGCGAGCATGTGATTGGTGAAGAAGTGGAGCAGAGCCTGATGAAAGCGGCCGATGAGGAAAAACTGCGGATCGTGGAATTTACCGTGGCACCGATGATCCGGGAGGGCGCGGGGAAATCCTATCATGAATGGTTCGTGGAATTTGAGCAACCGCCTGCCAACCTGGAAGCATTTGCCCGGAAAGTAGATGAGAACCTGCGCCGGAAAAATATATATTATGACGATCTCATCAGGGGAAATATCCTTGACCCGCTGGTAATCCGGCCCATGCGCCGCGATGCATTCATCGGGTATATGAAGTCTGTTGGAAAACTGGGCGGACAGAATAAAGTCCCCCGTTTAAGCAACGACCGCCGGATTGCCGATGCGCTCGGCCCTTTCACGGATCTGAACTAAAGAATGTAATTTTAAAAAATGAATCCTGTTGCACAACAGAAGCCTGCTGCCAGCCAGGTCGTAGCCGGTGAACACCGCAAGCGGATCGCTTTGTTCGGTTCCACCGGTTCCATTGGTACCCAGGCCCTGGATGTGATCGCGGCCAATCCGGACAAATTTGTGGTTACCATACTCACCGCGCATTCCAACCATGAACTCCTGATTGACCAGGCGAAGAAATTCAGGCCGCAGGCGGTAGTGATTGTAGAGGATGCGAAATATAATGCCACCAGGCAGGCTTTGTCCGGCATGGGCATCCAGGTGATGGGTGGGCAGCAGTCGCTTGAAGATGCAGCCGCCCTGGACTGCTATGACATGATGCTGGCAGCCATTGTGGGATTCGCCGGTCTTCGCCCCACCCTCAAGGCGATCGAACATGGAAGGTCCATCGCGTTGGCAAACAAGGAAACACTGGTGGTGGCCGGAGACATCGTGATGCAGCGGGCTGTGGAGAAACGGACGCCGGTGATTCCTGTGGATTCGGAACATTCCGCCATCTTCCAGTGCCTGGTGGGCGAAACAAGGAACCGCATTGAAAAGATCATCCTCACCGCTTCCGGCGGGCCTTTCCTGGGTAAGAAGCCGAATTACCTCGTCAATGTTAAACGGGAACACGCTTTGCAGCACCCCAACTGGAGCATGGGTGCCAAGATCAGCATCGATTCTGCGACCCTCATGAACAAGGGACTCGAAATGATCGAAGCACGCTGGCTGTTTAACCTGAAACCAGAGCAGATCCAGGTGGTGGTACACCCGCAAAGCATCATACACAGCATGGTACAGTTTGAGGATGGCAGCGTTAAGGCGCAAATGGGTTTGCCGGATATGAAGCTGCCGATCCAGTATGCCATGGCTTTTCCGCAGCGGATACCCAATGTGTTCCCTCGTTTCGACTTCGCAAAATCCACCCAGCTTTCCTTCGAACCGCCGGATATCAAGACTTTTCGAAACCTTGGACTCTCTATGGAAGCCCTTTACAAGGGCGGCAACCTGCCTGCCGTGCTGAATGCGGCGAATGAGATTTCCGTATATGGTTTCCTGCGCAACCGGATCGGGTTCCTGGACATGACCGAAGTGATTGAACGGACCATGCAGAAAATCCCTTTTATCGCCAAACCCAGCCTGGAAGAATATTTTGAAAGCGATGCCGAGGCGCGTAATTTTGCCGCTTCCCTTCTCAACCTTTAAGGATACCGACAGAACCATATTTCCCATACTTTATTATCCTGTAGCGCATGAACCTGTTGTCTGAATTGCTGGCGATCAACTGGCCCTCTGTTGGCCTGCAAGCCGCCCAACTGATCCTTTCCCTTTCCATCCTGGTAGTCCTGCATGAGCTGGGGCATTTTATCCCCGCAAAATGGTTCAAATGCCGCGTGGAGAAATTCTACCTTTTTTTTGACCCCTGGTTCTCCTTGTTTAAAAAGAAAGTAGGCGAGACCGAGTACGGGGTGGGCTGGTTACCACTCGGCGGATATGTGAAAATTGCCGGGATGGTGGATGAGAGTATGGACAAGGAACAAATGAAGCAGCCTCCCAAGGAATGGGAATTCCGCAGCAAACCCGCATGGCAACGGCTCATCATCATGGTAGGAGGGGTTACGGTAAACGTTTTGCTGGCTTTTGTGATTTATGCCATGATCCTTTTTACCTGGGGCGAAACCAAACTGCCCATGAAGAACCTGACGGACGGCGTTTGGGTCACCGATTCGCTGGCCATGGAAGTGGGATTACAGAATGGCGATAAGATACTGGCGGTGAACGACCAGCCGGTTGAATACTTTGACAACCTGAATGCCCAGTTTTTATTGGGCGAAAATCATTTGACCATTGAGCGGAATGGACAGGAGCAGCGGCTGAATATACCCGTAGACCTTATCGGCAGGCTGGTAGAGAACAGGCGCAGGAACCCCTTGGTGCTGCCCCGTATACCCTCGCTGGTAGCGGAAGTTCCGGACAGCACGAATGCTTATACGGCCGGTTTAAAAGTGAAGGACCGGATCGTGGGTATAGACTCGATGGAAGTCCGGTATCACGACCAGGTGAGGCCGATCCTCCAGGAAAGGAAAGGACAGACGGTCAGCCTTACCGTACTGCGAAATGATAAACGGGTGTCCATGCCCGTCAAAGTATCCGATGATGGCACGATTGGCTTCTTCCCGATGTTGCCCGCCATGAGCGACCTGAAGAGCATGAAAGTGTATGAGTTCGAACACAAGGAATATGGTTTTTTCAGCGCATTCCCGGCCGGTGTGCGCCTGGCGATAGAAAAACTGGACAATTACATCCAGCAGTTCAAGAAAATCCTGAATCCATCCACCGGCGCTTATAAGGGAATTGGCGGATTCAAATCCATGGGTTCCATTTTCCCTAAATATGAATGGAACTGGGAAGCATTCTGGAATATCACGGCTTTCTTCTCCATCGTACTGGCCTTTATGAACCTCCTGCCGATACCGGCACTCGACGGTGGGCACGTCATGTTCACCCTTTATGAAATGATTACAGGCAGGAAGCCCAACGAAAAATTCCTCGAATACGCACAAATTGTGGGCATGGTTATCCTCTTCGGCCTGCTGCTCTATGCCAACGGGAATGACTGGTTCGGCTGGGGTAAGACGAAATAAGTCCCAAACGGGAGAACCTCCGGGTTACGGCTTCATCCATTGATTGGCAGAACCATTGGCATGTATGCCAGGTAGCTGATGACGTACATTCATTGCCCTGGACAGGACCATTCCCCATGCCCTAAAATCGATCCCCCCTTTTCCTGTTAAGCATTTCCTGCAAGGGTTGGAAAGGTGCCTGCCTGCTTTTCACGGTAGCACAAAGGGTCCCGGGGAACAGGGATGAAATATGGCCCGATGATACCTTGCAGGGCGTTTGGGTCCACCCATAAAAAAAGCAAGAAGTCCCGGAAGACTTCTTGCTTTTTAATTTTTGTTAAGGTTACGCTTACTGAACGCTCACTTCAATACGACGGTTTTTAGCCCTGCCTGCCGGGGTGCCGTTATCGGCAACCGGGTTAGCGGAACCAAATCCTGTAGTTGAAATCCTGCTTTCATCGATTCCTTTGCTCACCAGGTATTTCTTGGCTGATGCAGCGCGGGCTTCAGACAACGGATTGTTGATCTTGTCCGTACCGGTATTGTCCGTATAGCCATTGAGGCCAATCTTTACGTTCGGATTCTTGGTGAGGAAGTTGGCCAGCAAATCAAGTTCTTTCTTGCCTGCTGTGGTCAGCACGGATTTACCGGAGGCAAAAGTAACTTCATGCGCCTGGTAATCGATGGCGGGGCAGCCTTTCATTTCAACTACACCAGCAACATCCGGGCAACGGTCTTCTTCATCGTTGATGCCATCGCCATCCGTATCCGGGATCGGGCAACCATTGTAGCGGGCCAGACCTGCAACAGACGGGCACTTGTCTTCTTCGTCATTGATGCCATCGCCATCCGTATCCGGGATCGGGCAGCCATTGTATTTGGCGAGACCTGCAACGGTGGGACACTTGTCTTCTTCATCATTGATGCCGTCTTTGTCCGTATCGGGAACCGGGCAGCCATTGTATTTGGGAAGGCCGGGAACGGTGGGGCATTTGTCATCCGGGTCAGCGATACCGTCATTGTCGGTATCAACCACCACGGGCGGGGGAGGAGGAGGAGGAACGGGAACCACTTTCTTTCCGAAGCGATACCCCAGCGTCAGTTGAATTGCCTGGTTGTAGTTCTGCGGAGAGAATGTCAGCCTGTTCACTTCCGTCAGGCCATGAATGTAACGAGCCTGGATAACCCAGTTGTAACCGGGCCAGAATTCGAGTCCGGCGGTAGCGGCGAAATCATCGCCATAGATAAAGTCGCCATTATCTGTTTCTACGCCGGTTGTTTCATTTTTAACTTCGGCGTCCATTTTGATATCCCAGGAACCACCCGCCAAAAGTTTGAATTTCGGGCTTACATGGAATTTTAGCATGACAGGAAGCGAAATATAGGTGAGTCTTTGCTTCAGTTTGTCTGCGTTGCCACCCGGCTCATACGTGCCGCCCATCATGGAATACAGGGCTTCCAACTGGAAAGACCATCTTTTGGCAAAGGGAATGTTGCCGAAAAGGCCGCCAACAGGACGAGCGAGCCAGCCATTGGATGCACCGTCCGGGACATTGTCGTCTCCCAGGCGGAGGGTGGAAAAGTTAGCTCCGGCTTTGATACCCAGGTGTGCATCATTATTGTATTCCTGGGCCAGCAATCCGGAAGCGGAGGCCAGCATTATGGCTAATGCTACGAAGGATTTTTTCATAACGTATAACTTTAATTATGGGCGAATGTAAAGAAATGTTAACGGACGGTGAAATTTTTTACTTTTTTCGGAGAATAGCCCTGCCCGTTAGCGGGGTAATTCGCCCCGGGATTCACTGCAAAAAGTTGCAGGGAATGTCGTAACTTTGCAGGCGCATCCGGGTAACCGGGAATGCCCGGGGCTGACCGGTTTTGACAGCGTAGATCTTTGTACGTAAGCATGCAGTGCGATGGGTATCCCGCACTTAAATCTCTTTACCCGAACTATAAATGGCAATACACAGTATGCCATGGCTGCCTAATCAGTGATTAAGTAGTCATTCGGGCCGCCGGGCTGGTTCGCCTGTTACCGCGCCCCGCCGCCGACTCAAAACAAAACAGGATGCTTCAACCGAAGGCTGTGACGGTTGATTAAGACTATCCAGCTAAGGGACAGGTTGGTTCGCCCAGCCCCTGCCGGTCCCCGACAAATAATGCCGGAATAAGCATGTAGAAAGCGTATGGGGAATATGTTTGGACGTGGGTTCGAATCCCACCAGCTCCACCTACCTAAGGCCTTCCGAAAATTCGGAAGGCTTTTTCCATATATTTAGCTTTCAACCAAGTCAACATGCAGTCTTTTCAAGCCCTGGACTGGATCGTCATTGCTTTATATTTTATTTTGCTCGCGGGTGTTGCGGTCTGGGTCATTACCCGGAAGCAAAATAATACGGAAGACTATTTCCTGGCCGGACGCAACCTTGGATGGTTTGTGGTGGGGGCATCCATTTTCGCTTCGAATATCGGATCTGAACACGTGGTGGGACTGGCCGGCGCCGGTGCCGGAGGCAAGATTCCCATGCTGATCTACGAAATGCACGCCTGGCTCGTCATTACCCTGGGGTGGGTATTCCTGCCTTTTTACTTACGCAGTGGCGTATTTACCATGCCGGAATTCCTGGAGAAAAGATTCAGTCCGGGTACGCGCTGGTTTCTGAGTATTTTTTCCATCCTGGCTTATGTGCTCACCAAGGTTTCCGTTACGGTGTACGCTGGTGGCATCGTGATATCCTCCCTGTTGGGCATTGATTTTTGGTTCGGTGCACTGATTACCGTAATCCTTACCGGCGCCTATACGATACTGGGCGGGATGCGGGCAGTAGCGTATACCGAAGCCATACAGACCGTCATCATGGTGATCGGTGCGGCAACCCTGACATACTTTGGACTCAGCGCCGCCGGTGGATGGAGCGCAGTAAAGGAGAGCCTCCCGGACGGATATCTCAATATGTGGCGATCGAATGCAGACCCGGACTTCCCCTGGTTACCGCTGGTTGTTTCCAGCACCATTGTGGGTACCTGGTACTGGTGTACGGACCAATATATCGTACAGCGTGTACTGGCCGCGAGAAATATCAAAGCGGGAAGAAGGGGAACCATTTTTGGCGGCCTTTTGAAATTGATGCCGATATTCCTGTTTCTGGTGCCCGGAATCGTGGCGCTTGCTTTGAAAACAAAAGGTGAACTGCAATGGGATAGTCCCGATCAGGCATTTGCGTCTTTGCTGATGAATAAAATGCCTGTGGGTTTACGGGGACTGGTAGCCGCCGGCTTACTGGCCGCGCTTATGAGTTCGCTGGCTTCCGTTTTCAATTCCTGTTCCACGCTGTTTACCGTCGATATCTGGAAGAAGCTCAATCCCACGGAAACCGAAGAGAAGCTGCTTCGCATCGGCCGCCGGGCAACAGCCGTGGTGGTTGTGCTGGGCATTGCCTGGATTCCTATCATGCAAAACATTTCCGGTGTTCTCTATGAATACCTGCAGTCTGTTCAGTCGTATATCGCACCACCCATCGCTGCCGTCTTCCTGCTGGGAATTTTTTTCCGCAGGATCAACAGCCAGGGAGCGATCGTCACCCTGATGGTTGGCCTGGCGATTGCCATCCTGCGGCTGATTTTTGAATTGAGTAAAGGTCGCCTGGAACCCGGATCGGTATTGCATACTTTCGGATCGGTGAACTTCCTGACGTTTTCCAGTTGGTTTTTCCTTTTCTGCATCGCGCTCTGCGTAACAATCAGCCTGGTCACCCCGGCTCCTTCTGACGAAAAAATCCGGGGCCTAACGTTTGGTACGCTGACCCCGGAGCAAAAAGCGTCTAACCGAACCAGTTATACCATCTGGGATGTGCTGGCTTCGTTATTTGTACTGGCCATCATTGCCATTCTGATGATTCTGTTTACCGGATAAGACTCAGGGAAGGATGACTGTACCCTTTGCCTTGGATTTTTTCTTCTCTGACATATCCACATCCAGGTTATGGCCCAGGGTTACTTCCCCGAATTCTGAACGGATTTTGACTTTATTCCCGCCTGATCCTGCATTGCCGCTATAGTCCTTATCGAATTTCGGACCATGCCTTTCTTCTTCG
>JALOMP010000246.1 GCA_025455365.1 Chitinophagaceae bacterium
CGCAATACATTAACCGCCTTCAAAGCGTGAGTGGCAAGGTTACCCAACTAGCAGCCTTCCAGACCTTTACCGGCAACCCGGACATGATCGGAAAAATGCTCAGCCAATACCTTGCCGTGACCAAAGCGGACGTCATGCGGGTATACAACACCTATATAAGAGGGAAGGCCAGCGTAAATGTCAGTGTGCTTAACAAGGGACAGGAAAAACTATTGGCCGCGGCAGACAATTATACCATCGACCAAAGCGGTTATACACCGCCGTCATATGGATACGAAGGGCTGGTGTACAAAAAACCGAAAGATAATTTCGACCGCGGTAAGATTCCTGGCAACGGTCCCAACCCCACCGTGAACGTACCTCCATTTTGGAAAAAAGACCTGGGTAACGGGATCCGCGTGATCGGCGCACAAAACACGGAAATACCCACCGTAACCCTGTTTGTGCGCGTTCCCGGCGGACACCTCGCCCAGGCAACGGATACCGGAAAAATTGGACTTGCCAGCATGGTAGCAGCCATGATGAACGAGGACACGAAAAACTATACCGCAGAGCAGATGGCGCTGGAACTGCAAAAGCTGGGCAGCAACATATCGATTTCATCAGACCTCAACGGCCTTAATTTCACGGTGCAGTCCCTGAAAAAAAATCTTGATAAAACCCTGGCACTCCTCGAGGAACGGATGTTCCGGCCCCAATTCACCCAGGAAGCATTCAGCCGCATACAGAAACAGAGCCTGGAAAGTTTCAAGCAGATGAAGTCGCAACCCGCGGCGGTGGCCGGCATGGTATGGGATAAAATCAATTACGGCCCGGCAAATATTCTCGGCTTGAGCGAGAATGGCACGGAAACGACGGTCAAGAACCTGGCGCTGGCCGATGTGCAAAAATATTATGACACGTACATCACATCGCAGGGCACAAAAGTTGTGGTCGTTGGCGATATCAGCATGACCGAAATCGAACCCAAGCTGTCTTTTCTCAGTAAACTCCCGAACAAGAAAATCGCCCTGCCCAAACCAGGGCCGGCCCCGGCCATCGATAAGACCAAAATCTACCTCGTGGATGTACCCAAGGCCGCCCAAACGGAATTCCGGGTGGGTTATGTCACTGGCTTGACCTATGACGCTACCGGTGAATATTACAAGGCCGGCCTCATGAACTACCCATTGGGCGGATCGTTCAACAGCATCCTCAACGCCAACCTGCGGGAAACCAGGGGCTGGACCTACGGTGCGCGATCGTCCTTCAGCGGCGACGAATACACGGGTGAGTTCACCTTCAGTTCTGGCATCCGGTCAGACGCCACGGATAGTGCGTTAAGCGACCTGCTGCGCGATATGAAAGCGTATGCGGCCAATGGCGTTAAACCGGAAGATCTCGCATTCACGAAAAGCGCCATCGGCCAGCGCGATGCCCTGTTGTATGAAACCGGCATCCAGAAAGCAACCTTTATCAGTCGCATCCTGGAATACAACCTACCGGCCAATTTCGTGCAAACACAAAACAAAATCCTCAGGGATATCACCAAAAAGGAAATCGATGCCCTCGCCAAAAAATACATCAATACAGACAGGATGAATATCCTGCTCGTGGGCGACAAGGCAAAGATCCTTCCAACGCTGCAGAAGTTTGGGTACGAAATTATTGAACTGGATGTGGATGGAAAGAGAAAGAATTAGGTGAGAGGTGAGAGGTGGGAGCTCTCACCTCTCATCTCTATTTGATTGCTTCATGAATCACCGTCCCAATACACCCATTCGGCATCTGCACTTTCAGCAATGCGGCCAGCGTGGCTGCTATATCCGTCATGTAGGTTTCACGGTATAGTTTGCCTGGCCTGATGCCCCACCCCATCCACACCAGGGGGATATGGGAGTCATATGGATACCAGGAACCATGCGTCGTTCCGGTCCGGATACCATAAAAGTACGCCGGCTTGAGAACCACCTGGATATCCCCGGCCAGTTTGGCATTATACCCCTGCTGGAAACGCTCGCGTACCTGGGCAGGGAGGTTGGCTGAAGCAATGCTGGTATTGGCAAAGGCTGTCAGGATGCTGCTGTCCTTGTTCAGGTAATCCAGGAGAAAATTCTGGACAAGATACCGGTCCAGTCCCGCACTGTCGATCAGTCGATAGTTTAGATATAACTGGTAATTGCCGGTGGCCTCGACCAGTTTACGATAGCCAAATTTTTTCTGTAAAGCCTGGTCCATGGCGGCGATGGGAAAAGACAGGGACCCGGCGGGGATCTTTTTATCGTTGAGGTACCCGGGAACCTGGGCCACCGCATGATCGGCGGTGATAAAAAACAGGTACTGCCCCTTGCCTACCTGCTTGTCGAGGAAATCAAAAAATGCACCCAGCTCCCGGTCGAGCCGAAGGTAGGTGTCTTCGATTTCAATGGAGTTAGGTCCAAACTGGTGACCGGTATAATCCGGGGAAGACAGGCTGACCGCCAGGAAATCGGTGACGGCATCCCGGCCCATTTCTTCGGCTACCACCGCGGTTTTCGCAAACTGCAGCGTAAGGGTCGATCCATGCGGCGTAGCCGACAACTGCCCGTAATTTTTCCCAATCAGGGGCGACAGGTCGCGCGGAAACACGGGCTTCTGTTCGAACTGGAATTTCCCCTCATAGGGCACATCGTCAAGATCACTTTGTGCATACGTGTTGACCGGATACAGGGTATTCCATCCAAGGCGATACAATGAATCTGGTATTTTTCTTCCGTTGAAGGCCTGAACCCAAGCCGGTAGCGACTCCATATAATACGTGCTGCTCACCCAATTGCCGGAGAGCCCGTCGTACCAATAAGCTGCATTCGCGGAGTGGCCGGCCGGCAGGATACCGCCCCTGTCCTTGATGGCGATACCAATTACCTTGGATTTGAAGTTGGTGGCCAGCCTCAGCTCATCCGTGATCGAACTGGTCCATAAGTTACGGGGACTCATGGGCGGGGAAATGGGTGACCCGCCAATGGTTTTCACCCGGGGGTCTTCCACGCAATACACCGTGCGGCCGAGGGCACGGTCGTGCCATTCGTTACCCATGATGCCGTTGATGGCCGGTACGGAACCCGTATACACGCTGGCATGGCCTGAAGCGGTAACTGTTTGGGCGTATGGGATGAATGTCTGCTCGCAGGCAAAACCATCTTTCAAAAGCCGCTTAATCCCATTCTCTCCATAACGGCCATAATACCGGTACAGGAAATCCCAGCGCATCTGGTCCACCATCAGTCCAACCACCAGCTTGGGACGGGCTATTTCGGAGGATACGTTCTGCGCAATAAGCGGCGATACAGCCAGCAAACCCCCGAAAAAGGGCAACATCCATTTTTTCATGAACCTTGTTGAATTTTGGTGCAAATTAACCCAATACAGAAATCCCGGAACCTAATTTCTTCGAGGCGGAGCGGCCCCGGCTTTTCCAACAGCCATTTGGGCGAAAAAGCGTAAATTTGCCGAAATTTTTATACCCCTTAAAATATTGTTCTCATGGCCGATATTTTTGAGCGCATTCAGAAGAATTATGGTCCGATCGGACAGCACAGGGAGAATATTCACGGCTACTTCGCTTTCCCGAAGCTTGAAGGGGAAATCGGCAGCCACATGAATTTCCGTGGCAAGGAAAAAATCGTTTGGAGCCTTAATAATTACCTCGGCCTGGCCAACCACCCCGAAGTCCGTAAGGCGGATGCCGAGGCAGCCGCACAATTCGGGCTGGCCCTCCCCATGGGCGCCCGGATGATGAGCGGGAACAGTAATTACCACGAACAGCTTGAAAGGGAACTGGCAGCCTTCGAATCCAAGGAAGACGCGATCCTCCTGAATTTCGGGTACCAGGGCATGGTGAGCCTGATTGATGTGATCTGCAGCCGCCACGACGTGATCGTCTACGACGCGGAAAGCCATGCCTGCATCATCGACGGCCTGCGCCTGCATGTGGGCAACCGTTTTGTGTTCAAACATAACGACCTGGAGGACTGTGAAAAGCAATTGCAGCGCGCTTCCGCGCTGATCGAAAAACAAGGCGCAGGGGGCATCCTCCTGATCACCGAAGGCGTTTTCGGGATGGCAGGCGACCAGGGCAAGCTGCAAGAAATCGCCGCCCTGAAATCCAAATACCAGTTTCGATTACTCGTGGACGATGCCCATGGCTTCGGCACCCTCGGCAAGACAGGCGCCGGCGCAGGCGAAGAACAGGGTGTGCAGGATGAAATCGACCTGTATTTCTCCACCTTTGCCAAGTCCATGGCTTCGATCGGTGCTTTTGTGGCGGGCCCGCGCAACATCATTGATTATATCCGCTACAATATCCGTAGCCAGATTTTCGCCAAATCCCTGCCGATGCCCCTGGTGATCGGCAACCTGAAAAGGCTGGAATTGCTTCGGACCCACCCGGAAATGAAAGCCAAACTTTGGGAAAATGCCCTCAAACTGCAAAACGGACTGAAAGCCAAAGGGTTCGACATTGGCAAGACGGATTCCGTGGTGACACCAGTTTATATGAAAGGCGGAGTGGAAGAAGCTTCTGCCATGGTGATGGACCTTCGGGAGAATTACCATATTTTCTGCTCCATCGTGGTATATCCCGTGATCCCCAAAGGACATATCATCTACCGCCTGATCCCCACAGCCGTGCATACGGATGAGGATATCGCCCTGACCCTCAAGGCCTTCGAAGAAACCAAGAAAAAATTGGATGCGGGTGCCTATAAAGTAGCCGAGATACCGGATATGGCCGAAACGGTGTAAGCAGTCTTGAGTCGAAAGTCTTTAGTCCTTAGTTGTTAGTCAATGGTAAATAACCGGCTGATGACTAAGGACTTTTTTTATGCAGCAGACTAACGACTATCTACTGCATAAAAAAGGGCTGGCCGTTCAAAATC
>JALOMP010000247.1 GCA_025455365.1 Chitinophagaceae bacterium
ATAGCAACGATAACAGGTGTCCCGGTCGCTGATGAAGTAGAGGTCTTTCCCATAAGCCCGGTAGGTCCAGGCCACATCCGGGTTGTTGGTGATGTTTCGTGCCTGGGTACCGTCCGGGTTTATCGTAAACACTTCATAGTTCGACTTCCCGTCTGCATTTTTAACCGCCACATTATACGCCACTGCGGGTGCCTGCTGCGCTTCCGCACACAGGGAGGGCAGGGTGGAGAGTGCAAGCATTGCAATCCAGTTTCGGAACATGGCAGGGCATTTTGTGTCCTGAATCTACTGAAAACCGCCTGTTTTTCTGCGGAATAATTATATTCATAAGATCATCCACCCATCCGGTCCATGCCATTTATCCAACAACCTGTATATGTGCTCGCGGTGCTCTTCCTGGTGATCCTCCTGGCGGAGTGGCTGGCTGGAAAGAAATATTTCCGGCAGGTGGGTGTGGTTATCATCACGATCCTGGTCACTGCGGTCCTGGCCAACCTTGGTATCATTCCCTCGTCACACAATGCTACACCGCTATATGAAGGGATCTTTGTCTACATCGCGCCTTTGGCGATTTTTTTTCTCCTGCTCGAAGTGAAGCTGAGCGACCTTCGTTTTGCGGGCCTTCCGATGGTCGTCATGTTCCTCGCCGGTACATTGGCCACCGTGGCGGCAGTGTTGTTCAGTTACTGGCTGTGGAGTCCGCAAAACCACCAGGTAGGCCAGGCCTATGCCATCGCCGGCATGTATACCGGAACCTATATTGGCGGCAGCATCAACCTGAATGCCATCGCCCTTCATTACCAGGTGAACAAGGACGGCACCCTTTTCGCGGCGGTTAATGCGGTAGACACCCTGGTTGGAACGCTGTGGATACTGGCTACGATCCTGCTGCCTCCGGTACTTCGTACATGGATGCCCCGGAAAAAGAATGTACCGCCCGGGTTGACAAACATGAGCGATGAAGAACTCAGGGCCATGACCCTGAAATTGCATGCAGATATGAATCTGGTTGATATCGGCGTTTTGCTGGCCCTGGGTTTTGCCACCCTGTTTATCGCATCGGAAATCAGCAGTCTTTTTCCGGCCATACCTTCAATCATCGTGGTGACCACCCTGGCGCTCATTTTTGCGCAGATGCCCTTTATCCAGAAACGAAAAGGGGCGAAGCTGATCGGCATGACGCTCGTCCTGTTGTTCCTGGCGGTGGTGGGAGCGTATTGCGACCTGCGCGCGGTTGCCGGCAGTGGCAGCAGCGCCGTTATTCTCGTGCTTTGGGTAGTATCGATTATCCTGATCCATGGGCTTATCATTTTCACGGTGGGCGGAGTTTTCAAACAGGACTGGGACCTGGTATCCGTTGCTTCCAATGCAAATATCGGTGGATCCACCTCCGCGCCGGTTTGTGCCGCCGCACTCGGAAGGCCGGATCTGCAACTGCCAGGACTGCTGGCGGGTTCCCTGGGTAATGCCATCGGCACATACATCGGCCTGCTGGTGGCGGAGTTTTTGAAATGATCCGGGAATATTTTAATTTGTATGGGTCTTGATCATACCGTGTGAAAACGCAACCCACACACTTAAACACAAAAGGTATGATCAGGAAAATCATTTTCAACGTGATCTCCATCCTGCTGCTGGCGATCATCGCTCTTGCATTGTTTATCGAGTTTTCATGGAACAAGACATATGATTGGCCCGGGCCTTCCCTGCAGAGCTCCACAGATTCCGCGGTGATTGCCAAAGGAAAGTACCTGGTGCATGGTCCGGCGCATTGCGTGTCCTGTCATGTATCGGGTTTTGATGCGCTGGTGGCCGGCGACGAAGGAAAGGAAGTGCCGTTAAGCGGAGGCATCCAGTTTCCCATGGGCCCGTTGGGTAACCTGTATACGCCTAACCTGACGCCTGATAAAACGACGGGCATTGGCCGGTATACCGATGAACAGCTGTTTCGCATGATGCGGCATAGCGTAAAACCGAACGGGACAGGATCGTTGAGTTTGCTGATGCCATTTAACCGGATGGCGGATGACGACCTGGTGGCGATTGTTTCTTACCTGCGCTCCATGGCGCCGGTGAGCAACCCCGTGCCGGAACCCAGCTGGACCATGATGGGTAAGGCGGTGCGTGTGTTCACACCCACTTTCAAACCCATCAAGGATCCCGTTGCACCCAAACAGGCCCCGGCCATGGCCGCTACCGTTGAGCGCGGCGAGTACCTGGCCCGTTACGTGGCGAATTGCGTGGGCTGTCATACCCAGCGCGACCCCATGACCTATGAAGCAACTGGTCCCGAATTTGCCGGCGGTATGGAGTTTGAGCCATGGCCGCAATTGCATAACTACCTGAAAGTGGACCCTGAACTCTGGCTGCGCACGCCCAATCTCACGCCAGATCCGAACAGCGCCTTCGCCCGGTTCAAGACCCCGGAAGCATTCGTTGAGCGGTTCCGAAAGGGACGTATCATTTCCTATTCGGCGATGGACTGGGGGCCTTTCTCGCGTATGTCCGATGAAGATATCAAGGCGCTTTGGATGTACCTGAACAGCCTGCCGCCGGTGAAAAAGGATGTAGGCGAAATCGTATTTAAAAAAGCACAACAATGAGCCGGGATCTTAGCATCCCGGCATGTTGGTGTTGAATGTTCCAGGATTATGGCTTAATCGCCACAAGGGTTATTTTTTGATTTGTTTCATCCAGGGATTCCATCGTCAGTTTGACGGCGCCGGTTTGCATGATTTCGAAATGCAGGTTGGCGTAAAGTCCCGGCGGCATCGCGGGATAGGTAAACGTATTGTTCCCCGAGAATTCAAAATGCTCGCCGTACACTTCGTTTTTCATCCAAAGTTTGTTGTCTTTTTTGAACAGCTCAATGGTCTTGCTCTTGTCCTGTTGATTTACGTATATGCCGGTGAGCCGGTCAAGCGATGCCGGCTCTGCCGCAAGCGTGCGGGACATGCTGACATGGAAAGACACTTTCTGAGACCCGTCTTTCAGGGCTTCCGTTTTCAGGATCCTGTTCCTGGCCGCGGGACTGGATGCGTACGCATCCTTTGCAATATTCTTATCGCCCGTAAAATACAACTGGGTGACCAGGGGCATATAACCTTCCGCGGTAATCATCAGGTGGAAATGCGCCGGGCGTATGCTGCCGTTCCCAACATCGTAAGGCACGGGCAGGATGGTATGGAAAGCGTATGCTCCCTTGCTGTCAGCATAGGTGGTGCCCCGATACCTGAATGCATCGGTTGCGTTGTCATACACGCCTTTACCATCGCAATGCCAGAGTTCGATCTTGGCATTTTTGCAAGGGGTTACGCAGTCCTTGTGGCGGACCAGGCCGCTGAGTTCGATCGGGGTACCCGGTTCACCGGCAATGACCAGGTTGCTGCGTACGGGACTATTCGGCCGGTAGAATGGCCCGATGATATCGCTGGTCGTTTCACAATCGCCCGTAAAATGATCGCCCTCTAATCGAATGAAACCATGGGCACTGACAGCCACCGCGCAAAGGGCGGTGTTGCGGATAAATGCTCTCCTGGACATGTAGCTTTTGTTTACGTGGTGATAGAGCGTTTTCCGGGATGGGGTTACCGGAAGTTATTTCATTTCCCAGATATGTCCCGTTTTACCTGGCAATGCGTCTATTTCAGGGTTAAAGAACAGGGATGCTGGATTTTCTTTCCGAATGTACATGCGTCCGTACACGGAACTGGCTACCGCGTACCGGTTTCTGACATGCCCAGTCCTGCGATTTTCCGATGGTAGCGGAGCAATCCTTTCATCACCAGGAGGCAGACGGCCAGCATGGCAAGTGCCAGGGTTACGAGTAGAAAGGAAATGATGGACTCCAGTACGATGCCCTGGTCTTTTCCCAGGGCTATCGGCAGCATCTTTCCGGCGCCCGTTAGTGCGGCGATCAGTATGGCCGCGAAATTGGCAAAGGTTCCGTACAGGGTCAGGCCATATAGCAGTGTTTGGGCCCTTGGTACCAGGTTGACCCTGTTCCAGATCAGTCCGAGCACGATCATAAAAAGCCCGTTCATGATCGCTTCGAGGTGGGTAGAGAGCCCCATGCGGGGATTGGCCATCAGTGGGATAAAAAGACCAACCACCAGGCCAAGGAAGAAAAGGAAAATGCCCAGAAAGATCAGGCGGTGCGCCATATGATCGGAAGGGTTGTTCATGTTGGAGGGTTCTTCCGCTTAAGGTATGCACTTCAGTTCAACTACCGAACAGCAAGGGATGAAATTTTCGCTCTATGTATCCAGGTCCAGGCAGTTAGCGCCAGGTACCAAAGGGCTACGAAAGGCCCGAAATCGACAGAGCCGGCTTCGGAGGGCGGGACGGGGAAATAGGCCATATTGAAGCTGAAGAGCAGAACGGCAACCAGGATGCCTGTCAACGGAAAGACTTTTCGGTATACGGGATGATTCCACATGCCGATGGCAAGGAAGACCGTGCCAGCTGAGATGAACAGGTCCCAGGCAAGGTCAATTCCCAACTGAACGGCATTTACTTCTTTAAAGACCCATGACAGTTGCGTTTCCGAAAACGCATCGCCACGCTCGGTTTTAAAGCGGTCGTGGAAGGTGAAGCTGGTTTGCTGTACCACCAGCATCAGGGTAACCAGCGACGTACCCACGATATTGAATAAGACGCCTACCTGCAGCGCAATCGAATCCTTCCATGCGCGGATGATGTGAAAATATCCCAGGGATGCAAGCATAAAAAAAGGCCCGAAGGCAAAAGCCAGCAAACTGACGAGAGAGGCCAGGTTAAGATAAGTGCGCTGAAAGCGCATGAACGATCTCCTCTCAGGGCGAGCAGACATAAGGTGCGCCCGCGACCCCATTATAGCACACGGTTTGGCGCGCTTGCGCTCAATC
>JALOMP010000248.1 GCA_025455365.1 Chitinophagaceae bacterium
GACGAGGATTTCGCCCAGGCCATCGGGCTGCAGTTGGTGCAAGGAAGGTTTTTCTCCCGGGAGTTCGGTACCGATTCCCTGTCGCTGGTGATCAATGAACGCGCGATCCAGGAACTCGGGCTCACAAAGGAAACAGCCATCGGCGCGCGACTTACCACGGTCGATGGATTCCTCAATGCGCCCGATGGAAGCACCTATCCGTATACGGTAGTTGGCGTGATCCGGGATTTCCATTTTCATTCCCTCCACGAGCCCATCTCCCCGCTTGTCTTTGTCAATTCCAGGAAGTTCAATTATAACGCGGGCCTTGTTGCACTCAAGGTAAAAGGGGATAACCTGGAGAGTGCACTGGGTGGAATGGAACAGGCATGGAAGCAGTTCGTGAAAGACAGGCCTTTTCACACATATTTCCTGGATCAGAAGCTCGCCGCACAGTACCAGGCTGAGCAAACCACCCGCAAACTGTTCTCTGTTTTCTCGGGGCTGGCCATATTCATTGCCTGCATCGGCCTGCTGGGATTGACGGCCTATGCCACACAGCAAAGGATCCGGGAAATCAGCATCCGAAAAGTACTTGGGGCCACAGGCGGTAATATTGTTACGATGATGTCAGGCGATTTCCTCCGGCTTGTCCTGGTTGCTACCCTGGTGGCTTTTCCGGTGGCGTGGTGGATGATGCACCGCTGGCTGCAGGACTTCGCCTACCGCGTGAACATCAGCTGGTGGATTTTTGGACTGGCTGCCATGGCGGCCATTACAGTGGCATTGGTGACCATCAGTTTCCAGGCCATCCGGGCAGCCATGGCCAACCCGGTGAAGACGCTTCGGTCTGAGTGATTGTTTGCGGATCAGAACAGTTTGTTCGCCAGCGCACAGAAACTGTCCGTTTCCGGACACTATCCGCTGGCCAATAATCAACGAAATGCCCGCCAAACGGGCATTTTGGCTTTGGTACAGGGGTTGTATGGGTTACAGGGACCAGGTTGGCATAAAGAAAATCGTATGGCAAAATCAATCTTCATGGCATTCCGGAATTTCCGGAAACACAAATTTTTCACCCTGATCCATGTGTCCGGTCTTGCCATCGGTATAAGCGCAGCCCTGGTCATCTACCTGGTCGTCCAACACGAGTTCAGCTATGAAAAAGGCATGCAGGATCGGGACCGGATCTACCGGGTGGTATCCAGGATTGAATTTCCGGACATGACCATCCATAATTCCGGGGTGCCTGTACCTACGGCCTCTGCCCTTCGGGCGGAGGGCACGGGTATCGAATCCGTGACACATCTTATGACGGTTGGGAATACCAAGGTTTCCGTCCCCCAGGGAGGCGAACTCCCACCTGCCATCTACCGCAAACAGGAGCATGTGAGTTTTGCGGACGAATCTTACTTCGCCGTGTTCAAATATGAATGGCTGGCCGGGGCAAATACAGGTGCATTGAAAGAACCTTTCCGCGTTGTGCTTACGGCATCCAGGGCGAAGCAGTATTTCGCATCCATGCCATTCCCTGATATGCTTGGCAAGACCATCCTGTACGATGACAGCACCCGGGCGGTGGTTGCCGGCGTTGTGAAAGACCTGGACTACACTACAGACATGCACTTCAAGGAGTTCATTTCCCTGGCGACGATCACTGCCACCGGCCTTAAAAACCACTGGAACTGGGAAGAATGGGGGAGTATCAATTCTTCCTCCCAGCTATTTATCAAAACGATGCCTAACGCAGACACGGGAACGATCGCACGGCAACTGGGCGCCATACGCAACAAGCATCGCACGGTCCGTCCCGGGGAAGAAAAAGACGATACCCGGCATTTCCTGCAGCCGATGGCTGATATTCATTTCAATCCCGTGTACGATGCCATGGAGCAGCGCCAGGCAAGCCGGAGCGTGCTCTGGGGTTTACTCTCCGTGGCCGCTTTCCTGCTGTTGCTGGGGTGCATCAATTTCATCAACCTGTCGACGGCCCAATCCGGACAAAGGGCGAAGGAAATTGGCATACGGAAAACGCTGGGCAGTTCTAAAAGACAACTTATCGCCCAGTTCCTGGGTGAAACCGCGGTACTGACGGTAATGGCCACCCTCATTTCTGTGTTGATTACACCCTGGCTTTTGAACGTATTTCGTGATTTCATTCCGCCCGGCATTCAGTTCAGCTCCCTGAACCAGCCACATGTCTGGATTTTCCTCACAGGCATGATCGCCATGGTTACGCTGCTATCCGGTTTTTATCCGGCCCTCGTGCTTACGCGCTTCAGGCCTGTGACCGTGATGAAAAACCAGGCCCACAGCGGTACGGCACAATCGCGCAAATCGTTCATGCGCAAGTTCCTGACGATCACGCAGTTTGTCATCGCCCAATTTCTGATCATCGCCACCCTGGCACTCAGCAAGCAGATCCATTTCTCACTCAATAAAGACCTGGGCTACAAGCGAGACGCCATCGTGTATTTCCATGTGCCCTGGAATTTCTTTTCAGACAAGCCTGATAACCGCCGGAAAGTATTGGTGGAAAAGCTGAAAGCGATCCCGGAAATCGCTACGGTCGTTTTGGCCGGCGCGCCCCCGGCCAGCTTCAACTACAACACCTCTACCATGTCTTATGACAATGGCAGCAAGAAAATGGAAACCATGGTGGAGCAGAAAACCGGGGATTCATTGTATTTCCAACTGTACGGGCTGAAGCTGGTAGCCGGGAAATACATGCAGCCCAGCGATACCGTGAAGGAGTATGTCATCAACGAAACATTCGCCACATTCCTCGGCTTCAAAGATCCCCGGGATGCCGTGGGAATCCTGATAAACCATGGCCAGGGAATCCCGGTAACCGGTGTGGTCAGGGATTTTCACCCCCGTTCCACCCGCGACCAGATCAAGCCACTGGTGTACAGCGCGGCCACCAGCCAGAGTTACCAGGTACACCTGGGACTGGCACCCCGTGACCATGATCCGGAAACATGGAACCGGGCCTTGAAGAAAACAGAAGCGGCGTACAAAGAAGTGTATCCGGATGATGATTTCAGTTATACTTTCTTTGACGATAGCATCGCCAAATTCTATACAGCCGAGCAAAACCTCTTACGACTGCTCAAATGGGCGGCGGGATTGTGTATTTTCATCAGCTGCCTCGGGCTGCTGGGACTCGTCATTTTTACAACCCAAAGCAGGACAAAGGAAATCGGCGTCCGCAAAGTGATGGGGGCTTCCATCGGTCAGATCGTCGCCTTGCTGTCGAAGGATTTTGTGATCCTGGTGCTGGTGGCTTTTGCCATTGCCGCACCGGCCGCCTGGTGGTTCATGCACGACTGGCTGCAGGATTTCGCTTACCGGACACCGCTAAGCTGGTGGCTTTTTGCGGTATGCGGACTCGGAATGTTGATGCTGGCGCTGGCCATCCTGAGTATCCGGACTATCCGGGCAGCGATGGACAACCCCGTGCATAGCCTGAGAACGGAATAGGGTTCGTGGTTCATGGTTCATTGTTAGAAGATTAACCACGAACCATGAACCACGAACCATGAACCATGAACCATGTACCAGAAACCTCGAACTAATTAACTATGCTTCTCCAACTAGAACACATCTCCAAATGGTATAACACCGGTAATAACCGGACTTTCGTCCTGAAGGATATCAATATGACTGTTGGGCAGGGCGAATTTATTTCCATTATGGGCCCGAGCGGTTCCGGAAAATCGACCTTGCTCCATATCATCGGTATGCTTGACGAGCCCTCGGAAGGCCAGCATATTTTCATGGGTGAAGCCGTGCACCAGATGAAGGAGAAACATCGTTCCCAACTGTTCAAACAGTATATCGGATTTGTGTTCCAGGCATACCACCTGATCGACGAACTCACGGTGTATGAAAATATCGAGACTCCCCTGATTTACCAGGATATAAAATCCTCCGAACGTAAGGCGATTGTGGCGGACATGCTCGACCGGTTCAACATTGTGGGAAAGAAGGACCTTTTCCCGGCACAACTCTCGGGAGGACAACAACAACTCGTGGGTATCGCAAGGGCCCTCGTGGCCAGGCCTAAACTGATCCTGGCGGATGAGCCAACCGGTAACCTGAACTCCAGGCAGGGAGAGAAGATCATGGACATTTTCACAAAGCTTAATAAGGAGGAAGGAGTGACCATCATTCAGGTGACACATTCTGAAAAAAACGCGGCTTATGGCAGCCGGATCGTTCAGCTTTTGGACGGTCATGTCCAACACGACTAACAGGGACCTATAAAAGAAATTTTGCAACAGCAAAGTAAACATGATATGAACAGAAGGGCACAAATATCAACGCTTGGACATAGAATGGATATCATCTCCCAACGCTGGCAGGCAGGTTTCCTGAGGGCCGCCCTCATGCTGGTTGTATTTCTCGCTGCCTGGACCGCCGAGGCACAGAAATCGTATACACTTCGCCAGTGTATCGATACGGCCCTGGAAAGAAATATACCAGTCCGGCAAACCGGGCTCCAGGCCGAACGGGCGCGTATCCGATGGAACCAGTCGAAAATGAACATGTTGCCAGACCTAAACGGTACTTTTAGCTATGGCTGGAACCAGGGCCGTGTGATCGACCCTTTTACCAACGTATTCATCAACCAGCAGCTGACTTCGTCCAATGTGGGACTGACAAGTAACATGATCCTGTTCAGCGGTTTCCAATTGCAAAACGCCGCAAAGCAGAATAATTTTGCCTACGAAGCGAGCAAATTGGAATGGCAGCAGGCGCAGGACAACCTGACCCTCAATGTGCTGCTCAATTACCTGCAGGTGCTCAGCAATGAAGACCTGGTTGAAATATCGAAAAACCAGGCAGAGGTAACGCGCAACCAGGTAGCTCGACTGGAAATCATGGTGAAGGAAGGGGCCA
>JALOMP010000026.1 GCA_025455365.1 Chitinophagaceae bacterium
AGTAACCTTGTTACAACTACGATGGTGGCGTTCGCATTCATTGGCGCACTGGTCATCTTGAGTTTCGGCCTGGCTTTTACCATCGGCAAATCCCTGGGGGACACTGCTTATGGCTTCTACGTGGTAGGCGGAGGTTTCCTGGTGCTTTCCATACTCCTGTTCCTGCTGGGCAGGGTCTTCCTGAAAAAATATATCCAAAACGAAATCATCCGAAAACTGGATGAGGACATATGAAAGAACAGGATCCACTGATGAAGGCTGAACAGCGCCTGGCCGCCCTGCGAAAAGAAGAGCAAAGGCTTCAGGCACAAATCAGGGAAGCCGGCACGCGCATCCGGGAGGACGCCAAGCCAACCAACCTGCTGAAGTCCACCGTGTCCGGTATGTTTCGCAACAAATCCACGATGGCTGAAACGGCTACCGCCGCACTGGGCATTGGTGCCGGCATCGTTGCGCACAATATCGTCCGGAAACAGCAACGCCTGAGCCTCATCGGTAAAGTAACCGGCCTGGCGCTGGGCGCCCTGGTCACGGCCATAGCCAGCAAAAGAAAGAGAAAAGCATAGCATTCCTGTTGCTCCGCAATATTATCTCGATTGCGCCCATCGATCCAATACCTGCTTTTGCATGGCTTCGAGTCGCTCCACCGCATGCATTGCCTGCGTCGTAGGATGGGCATCAGCGCTCTGAAGAACCGACAGCAGGTAGAGCATTTTATCCTGCAGTCCAACGATGGTTTCCTTGTCGGGCGAGGTTTCACGGATACTTCCGTACAAGATATCACCATAACCGGGTGCGCCGCTACCACGCAGACTTTGCATTTGTTCCCTTGCACCTGTTTTCCATGTACGCGTCCGATCGTTCAGCAAAAGGTCGATGGAATCCCGGGCTGCCTGCAATGCCTCGTACGCCCGGTAACATCGCATCGAATATTCCCACTGCAAACGGATATCCTCCGATGTGGCGGAAACCCTGGGGTCCATTCGCAGTTCCAGTGCTTTCTCCTGCACACGGCCTGCTACGGACAGGCGCACCGTATAAGTACCCGGCCGCACAAAGGGTCCACGGGGTTCCAGGGCCGTATGGCCCGTTACCGCGGCAATGGAAAGGGATGTCTCCGATCCGGGCGGTACGGGATACCGCAGGTCCCAGGTAAAGCGATGATGGCCCGGCTCCCTGGACAATATTTGAACAGGCCACATCCAGTGTGTGGGATAAGGCACGGAAGGCGGATCGATGCCCAGCGGCTTATCGGAACTCGTGAATTTCCGCACGAGGTTTTTTTGTGCATCCAAAATTTCCAGCACCACTTCGCCTGTCGCAGAAGGAAGGAAATAATCCAGGATGGCCCCCTCGGGCGGGTTCTGTCCCGCCGGTTCTTCGGGCGGCAGGGGCGTATCGTAAAACATATTGTATCTAACACGGTATGCGGTTACCGGCTTGAAGAGGTAGGGCCCGCCTGCCTGCATGCGAGTCAGTTCCCGCAAGGGACTAATATTATCCAGGATCCAGATGGAACGGCCATGGGTGCCCACAACCAGGTCATCGTCGTGAATGACCAGGTCTCGAATGGAAGTAGCGGGCATGTTCATCCGCAGCGATTGCCAGTGTGCGCCATCGTCCGTGGAGAAATACACTTCCCGCTCGGTTCCGGCATATAACAGACCGGGCTGTTTGGGATCTTCCCGCACCACGTTCACGGGACCCATCCGGTGCATGCCGGCATTGATTTCCTGCCAGCTGGCGCCGCCGTCATGTGTCCTGTAGATATGCGGCACCATATCGTCCTTGCGGATGGCATTCACGGCGATATAGGCGGTATTGGGATCGAAATGTCCTGCATCGATGATGGATATCTTGTCCCAGGAAGTAAGCGCCGCGGGGGTGACATCCTTCCAGGTCTTCCCCCCATCGCGCGTAAGGTGCACGAGTCCGTCGTCCGTGCCTGCCCAGATGATGTTTTTATCCAGTGGCGATGGAGCCAGGGCATAGATAATCGCCCGTTGCGGCATCGTCTTTAATCCCTCGTTCCTGAAATCGCCGATGCTGGCGGGAACCTCCGGTTGTTTGCGTGTGAGGTCCGGGCTGATGATTTCCCATTGCTGTCCGCCGTTGGTTGTTTTCCACAGCACGTTGGTGGCGAAGAGCAATGCATCTGGGTCTGCCGGGTGAAACACCAGGGGCATTGTACGCAGGAAACGATAGGCACCGGAGCGAAGTATTTCCGGCGCTACGTTCTGGCTCTGGCCCGTTTTCATGTTGTAACGGATCACGCGCCCCCCGTAAATAATTTCCGGGTTCTTTGGATCCGGCGCCACATAGGCATATTCATCGGCGCCGACCCCCTGCCAGTTGCGAAAGGTTATCTGCCCCCCATTCCCCCGGCTGTCAATGGCGATGGCGCCGCTTTCCTGCTGGCCACCATAAACCCGGTAGGGAAACTGGTTGTCCGTGGAGACATGGTAGAGCTGCGCCGTTGGCTGGTTGTACCAGGAACTCCAGGTCTGTCCGCCATTCACCGTGATCACCGCACCCTGGTCGGCGGCAAAGAGCATGATTTCGGGATGGAGAGGATTGATCCAGATGCGGTGGTAATCATCGCCGCCCGGCGCGCCCTTGAACGCGGTCCAGGTGTAGCCGCCGTCTGTCGACTTATACGCGGCCACATTCGCGGAATAGACCAGGTCCGGGTTGTTGGGATGCACTTTTAATTCGGCGAAATCTGAACCCCGGCCAAACACCCTGCCATCGGTGCTGATTCTTTTCCAGTGTTCACCACCGTCATCGCTTCGGTATATCCCGGATTGCTCGCGGGCATCCACGGTAGCGTATAGACGCTGCGGCTGTCCCGGCGATATGCCGATGCCGATCCTTCCCAGTCCCTGCTGGCCGGTGGGCAAGCCGTTGGTGAGCTTGCGCCAGGTTTTGCCTTTGTCGGTTGATTTATACAGGCCACTGTTTGTTCCTGTGAAAGCCGCATTCTCCCATGGCCCTTCCCGGTGTTCCCACATATCAGCATACAGGATATCCGGGTTGGAAGGATCGAACTCTACCTGGATGGCGCCGGTATTATGGTTGATGTACAACAGTTTCTCCCAGGTCTTCCCGCCATCCATCGTGCGATATACGCCACGCATATCATTCGCCCCATACGGATGTCCTAACCCTGCCGCATACACGATATCCGGGTTGGAAGGATGTACGATCACCCGGCCGATTTGCTGCACGTCATCGAGGCCGATATGTGTCCAGCTGCGTCCGCCGTCAGTAGATTTGAACATACCATCGCCCACGCTCAGGTCCGGGCGATGGAGGCCTTCCCCGCTGCCTACATAGATGATATCGGGATTCGAAGGCGATACGGCGATATCGCCCACCGAACCGGTTGGCGCGGAATCGAAGATGGGTTTCCAGGTTCGCCCGTAGTCATCCGTCTTCCACACGCCGCCATTGTTCACACCGATATAAAAAACGTTGGGTTGTGTCGCCACGCCTACGGCGCCAACCGTCCTGCCTGCGCGGAAAGGGCCGATGAGCCTGTAATGCAGTTCCGCGTAATGGGAAGCGGGTATTTGGGCGATGATGGACTGGCAAAGCAGGATCCATGGAAAAATCAGCAACTTTCTCATACAGTGTTATGGGTTGAATACGTCAATGTGCAGAAGAAATCGTGGTGCCGGGAAGCCCTGCCTGAACGGTGGCTTTTACCCGCGTTCCGATGAGTTCGATGGCCCGCATGAGTCGCTCATGTGATAGTTCCGCCGTGTCCATCTGGAAGGTCAGTCGGGATATCCCGCCCAATGCAGCGGAATGCCGGAGGATTTTCCCGGCCACTTCTTCCGGGCTCCCCACGAGCAGGGCACCCCTGGGACCAAGTTGTGCTTCAAAGCGACCCCTTGTCATGGGCGACCAACCGCGCTCCCGCCCGATCCTGTTCATGGCTTCCGCATAACCGGGGTAAAATTCATCCATGGCCTCCTGGGTGGTTTCGCCAACATACCCGAGGGAATGAAGGCCAACGGTCAGTTGATCGGGGCGGTACCCGGCCCTTTTCCCAGCTTCCCGGTATAGGTCCACCAATGGCCGGAACTGGTGTGTTTCCCCTCCAATCACCGCCACCATGAGCGGCAAACCCAGGGTTCCCGCGCGAATAAAAGATTCCGGCGTACCGCCTACGCCCAGCCATATCGGGATTGGGTCTTGCATGGGCCTCGGATAGACCGGCTGGTTTTTCAGGGCCGGGCGGAACTTACCGCTCCAGGTGATATATTCCTGGTCCCTGATTTTCAGGAGCAGGTCCAGCTTTTCTTCAAAGAGGTCGTCATAGTCTTCCAGCCGGTATCCAAACAACGGAAATGCTTCTATGAACGAACCGCGGCCCACCACCATTTCCGCGCGTCCCTGCGATATCAGGTCGAGGGTGGCGAAAGCCTGGAAAACCCTGACCGGGTCGGCCGCGCTGAGCACCGTAACGGCGCTGGCCAGTTTCATCCGCTTCGTTCTGGCGGCAGCGGCGGCCAGGATCAGGGAAGGCGCGGAATCCAGGAATCCCTTGCGGTGATGTTCCCCGATGCCAAACACATCAATGCCTACCCGGTCTGCATGTTCCATCCGTTCGAGGAGCTGTGCCATGGCGTCAGCATCGGGAATATTCCGCGATTCCGCGCCGCTCATCATCGCTGCAAAACTGTCTATACCTATTTCCATTCGTATTCGTTTGTGCAGAAAAACACACCATGTATCCCGATGGTTTTAGATCCGCAAGGCCCGGGGTTGAAGGGTGAAGATTTCGCTTCCGCTTATCGGCTCCTGACGGGGCGATACGAGGATCCGAAACGTCGCTGTTATGGTCTTGCGAGCCGCTTCGCGGTCATATAGTCAAAACTCTGCCGCAGGGCTTCAAAAACATCCATGTCCACTTTGTCCATTTCCACCACCAGCCATTCCGGGTTGGTCCCGGCCGCCTTGATGATCTTCGGAAAATCCTGGGTTCCTTTTCCTACCGGTGTCATAGGATCAGGGTTGTCTTCAGCGAGTTTTTCACTCCATCGTGCAGGTCCGTCCTTGATATGCATCAGCTTCACCCGGCTGCCCAGTTTCGATACAATCGTCGCCGGATCATGCCCGGCCACTTTCACCCAGTAGGTATCGATTTCAAAAAAGATGTCCGGGTCGAGTTCTTCCTGCAGGATCTCGTACACATATCGCCCACCCGGCTTGTTCCTGTATTCCCACCAGTGGTTGTGAATGCCGAACTGCAGCCCGTTGTCTTTGGCAAAGCGTCCTGCCTCATTATATATCCTGACCAGTTCCTTGGTGCCTTCGAGGCTGCTGTACCGTTTGTCTTCGGGCCATCCGTGCCAGATCATCTTTTGGCAGTTAAATGCGCGTGCGGTGTCCAGGAAGACCTTTTTCTGTCCCCCCATCGGGATCTCCACATGCGCGGAAGAAACCCCCAGCCCAAATTCTTTCAGGTAACCGGCGGCAGTTTGCAAACTGAGTTCCCTGGGCCAGAAGGCCGTCTCCACATTTTTAAAGCCGATATCCGCGATTTTCCACAGCGTGGATCGGGTATCCTTGACGATCTGTTCGCTGACAGAATAGAGCTGCACAGAGAGCTTCGCGGGTTTCGCCTTGAAGGCCATGCCGGCCATTGCATCCGGCATGGCAGCGGCAGCGATTCCGAAACCGCCCAGCCGGAGGAAATTCCTGCGTGAAAAGTGTTGTTGGGTCATAATGGATGGCTGTTGGACAACCGGAAGTTACTGTTATTCCCTGGCTTAATGTACGGCAGACGGGAACCTGCTTCACCTAATTGGCAACAGGCCATCCAATTACTGTTTTACATTTATCCCTATATTCAGTCACCATCAACCCTACGCATGCAAACATCACTGCTTCCTTTTTCGAGTCTGCTAAAAATCCGTTGGTGTCTTGCTATCTTTCTGCTCTTGTTATTGAATTGCCGATCCAGCAGCCAGGTTCCCGCCGCTGAGATCCGGCTGGCCGCACGCGGTTTGACGGAAGGCGTGGAAGTCCTGCGCGACCCATGGGGCGTGAACCATATCTATGCCCGCAACAAGCATGACCTGTTTTTCGCACAGGGATACCTGGCTGCCAGGGACCGTCTCTTTCAGTTCGAATGCTGGAGGCGACGGGCAACCGGGACGGTATCGGAAATCCTTGGTCCGGCAGAACTAAAGAGGGATATCGGGGCGAGGCTTTTCAAATACCGGGGCGACTTGAAACGGGAATTCGCTCACTATCATCCGGAGGGCGTTCAAATCATTCAATCATTTGTGGATGGCGTCAATGCCTATGTGGACGAGGTGAACAGGCAGCCGGAAAAACTTCCGCTCGAGTTCAGGATCCTGGGTTTCAAACCAGGTAGATGGTCACCCGAAGTGGTTATATCCCGGCACCAGGGCCTCCTGCAGAATGTTACGGAAGAACTGAACACCGGAAGAGCCGTGCGGATATCGGGAGCCGACCTGGTGAAAAAACTGGTTTGGTTTCACCCGAAGGATCCAAACCTGGACATCGATCCCACCATTACGCGGGACATGCTGGCGGAAGATATCCTGAGCCCGTACACGGCTTTCAAAAAACCGCTCAGTTTCGGTCCCGCGGACGCAACCATCGCCTATGCGGAACCGTTACCATCTGCCAACGCGGATGCAGCCGGCAGCAATAACTGGGTGGTTTCCGGTACGAAAACCGCCAGCGGAAAACCCATCCTTGCCAATGATCCCCATCGCACGGTTACTTCGCCGTCGCTGCGGTATATGGTACACCTGTCAGCACCCGGCTGGGACGTGATCGGCGGCGGGGAGCCGGTGATCCCTGGTGTTTCCATCGGGCACAATGCGGATGGCGCATGGGGACTCACCATTTTTGAAACAGATTCGGAGGACCTGTATGTATATGAACTGAATCCATCCAATGCCAGGCAGTACCGCCACAAAGGGAAATGGCTGGAGATGGAAACGGTACAGGAAAAAATTCCCATCAGGCAGGGCGACAGTGTAAGCGCCGTGCTGCACTATACCATCCATGGCCCGGTGACGCTCATAGACTCCGCGAGAAACCGCGCCTATGCCGTGCGTTGTGCCTGGCTCGAACCGGGCGGGGCGCCGTACCTGGCTTCATTGCGGATGAACCAGGCGCGCAACTGGAATGAATTCAGGGAAGCCTGTTCCTACAGCCATATCCCGGGTGAGAATATGGTTTGGGCCGATCGCACCGGAAATATCGGGTGGCAGGTGGTGGGCATCGCCCCTGTTCGAAATCATTTCAGCGGACTGGTACCCATTCCGGGAGACGGTCGCTTTGAATGGGATGGCTATCTGCCTATCAAAGAACGCCCACATGAACACAACACTTCCCGTGGATTCATCGCCACCGCAAACCAACACGTAACGCCCCCGGAATACCCGCACTGGAACAGCATTGGATACCGGTGGGCGGATCCCTTCCGGGGCAACCGTATCCGTGGGGTGCTGGATACGTCCAAACGCATAACCATCGCCCAAACCAGGACCCTGCAAACAGACTATTTTTCCATTCCCGCCAGCATCCTGGTACCGATGCTGCAAACAGTAGAACTGCCTTCAGCTATGGACAAGGAAGCAAAAGCCCTGCTCCTGCAATGGGATTTCCGGCTCGAAAAAAATTCCGTCGCAGCCGGAATCTACGCAATGTGGGAACGTATATTGTCCGCCGAGGCTAACAAACGTTTCGTCCCGGTTGCCCTGAAAGGATTGATTAGCCCACAATTGTCCAGGATCATTGAATGGCTGCAACAGCCGCAAATGATTTTTGGCGATGACGCCGCCGCAGAAAGGGATCGCTTTCTGGCCATGACCTTTTCAAGGGCTGTGTCCGAACTCAACAGGAAATTTGGAATGCCTGTCAGCAACTGGAGGTATGGCCAGCCGGGATACAAACAGGTTTCCTTCCAACACCCCCTGCATGCCTACCTGGACCCTGCACAGAAAAAACAATATGGCATGGGGCCCCTCCCGCGGGGTGGCAACAGCCATACGCCCAATGCAACAGGCAGCACGGATCTGCAAACCTTCGGTGCCAGTTTCCGGCTGATTGTGGACCTGTCGGACTGGGATCAATCGCTCATGATCAATACGCCGGGGCAATCGGAAGACCCGGGCAGTCCTTTCTATAAAAACCTTTTTGAGACCTGGAGCGAGGACGGCTATTTCCCCGCTTTATATACACGGGAAAAAATTCAACAGTCATCCGTTCAAAAAACCGTGTTAGTACCTGAACACTAAAAATGCCAGGGTAACGTCAACATGGCCGCAACCCTGACTGGGACGGCGAGAAAGACTTGCAGGACATCCTCACCCTAATGATCAAAGCCGAAACCAAGGTCAGCAGACCGATGAACCCGATGGCGGCTTCGATGCTGAGCAGGTCTGCTATAATGCCGGTGATCAAGGCACCTATGGCATATCCCATGTCTCGCCAGAGGCGGAAAATACCAATGCTCTTCGCCCGGTCCTGCGGATGCGTGTTCTCCGCCACGGTGGCCAGGAATGTTGGATAGACCATGGCCGTGCCCCAGCCCAGCAGCACGGAGAGCAGGATGAAATGCGTCATGGTATGGGCCCACAGCAATCCCACCAGGGCGAGGGCCTGCAGGAACATGCCCGTAAAAAGCATATCCTTCTTGCAGAACCGGTCGGCCATGCCCCCGGTAAACAACTGCCCGATGCCCCAAACGGCCGGGTAGACCGCGGTGACGACGCCAATTTCCCAAATGGAAAAACCTTTCGATGCCAGCAGGATCGGAAATATGCCCCAGGCCATGCCATCGTTCAGGTTGTTCACCAGGCCTGCCTGCGTCACGGAACCAAGGTTGCGGTCTTTCCAGGTGGTATCCCAAAAAATATTCCGGAGTCTTGGCATACCACTCAGGCTGGTCTCCTTTGCCACATGGTGCCTTGTATCTTTCACCAGGAAAATGCTGCCCAGCAGACCAAGCAGGACCAACACGATGCCGGTATAAAACGGGTACGGCCTGATACCATATTCCCCCGCAATCCAGCCTGTAAGAAACGCTACGAGGGCCACGGATAAATACCCGGCGAATTCGTTCAGCCCCATGGCAAAGCCCCGCTGTTTCTCCCCAACGAGGTCGATCTTCATCACCACGGTACTGCTCCAGGTCAGCCCCTGGTTGATCCCCAGCAGTACATTGGCCGCGATGACCCAATTCCAGGAGGGAGCATACATGAGCAGGAAAGGGATGGGTATGCCAATCACCCAGCCGCTGATCAGCAACCTGCGACGCCCGAAACGGTTGGCCAGTGCACCGGTATAATAGTTGGTCAGCGCTTTCACGATACCGAAGACAACGATAAAAGAAAGGATCGCCGTCTTCACCTCCATGCCAAATTCCTCTTCAGCCATGGCTGGCAGGATGGATCGTTCCATGCCCACCATGCCACCCACAAAGCCATTGATGATCACCAGCCAGGTGAACTGCTTCCAGTTTTCGCGTAAGCCCAGTGTAACGTTTTCCATCCTTGCTTTGGCCCGTCCTTTTCCGGAACCGGTCATGGATGCAAAGATCCGAGGTTCTGTACGCAGCCTGTTTTACATATGATAAATAATCAGCGCTTCGCGCGGATACGACTCAGGCTTACCTGCGTGATGCCCAGGTAGGAAGCGATGTACTTCAGCGGCACGCGGCGGATAATATCCGGGGCCTCTTTCAGGAGAGATTTGTAGCGTTCTTCCGCCGTATGGAACTGGATGCCTTCGATGCGGTTAATCATATCCACATGACTGGCTTCGAATATTTTTCTGAACAGTCGTTCAATCTCCGGATAGACGTCGTACAGTTTGAACAGTGCCGTGGCATCAATGGCGATGATTTCCGAGTCTTCCAGCATCTGTATGGCCTTTCGGCTGGGCCTTCCGGTAAAAAGGCTTTCCACCCGGACAACAATACTATTCTCAAAGGCAAAGCTTTCCGTGATGTCTGTATCGCCCTTATAATAATATATCCGGGCGATCCCACGGCTGATGAAATAAATGGTCTTACAGGTATGCCCGATTTTTTGGAGGTCTTTGTTTCTGGCGATATGCATCGCGGTACAAATCGGTTCCAGGGCGGCCTTCGCCGCGGCCGAGAGCGGACTGAATTGTTGAAAATAACGGTAAAGCTGCTTCATCCACGTTGGGTTACCCGTTTAAAAGGTAGCGAAAAATCGCGGAAAGCTTTCCTATCACCATGGCTTCGTCCATGCCCTGCCCGGGCATCAATTCGCTTGCTGGCCGCTGGTCAATTTTTCGGAAAGCATACGATGACAGGAGGCAAGGCAGTACCCAAACCAATGTACGATACCCAGGAATTTAAACCCGTCTTCCAGCACGATCCGATATCTCCCGATTTCGCCCTCCAGCCTTTCCTGAAATATATCTACCACCAAGGAGAACAGCAGGAAAAGCAAACTCATCATGGCGATTGAGTAAGGCGTTTTCAGGATTACCGCACGATACCTGTACATCCCGTACAACACCAGGGCCAGGTAAGCAGCATAGATTTTCTTTTCGGACACAAAGGGCAGGATACCCGGTACCTGCTCATGAATCATCAGCATATCATCTAAAAACAGCACCAACGACAGAAGCCCGAAGTAGTTCAGATAAAGATACTGGCTGCGGTGAACTTCATTCCCGGCAAGACGGGCCGAGAACCAGGCGATCACGGCGGAAGAAAACCAGAGGATGATTCCCATATTTGACACAATGCCCGTATAGAATGGCAGATCGCCGATGGCGTTCGTATCACTGAAAAAATTCTTTACCGGAATGCCGCGAACGGAAGAAACGACTACCACGAAGGCAATCAGCGCAGTGGGAACCGCCAGCAGCGCGAGGTTAAAGAGGCTGAACGTTGCGTTGCGTTTCGTTGTCATGGCTTCATATTGAGTGGAGAGGGTGCGTCACGGACCTTAGATTCAGATGGCGAGTTTTGATTTCACATGTTCCGCCAGCCGCAGGGAAAGGGCTACCAGCGTCAGTGTTGGATTGGCGGCGCCTGCCGTGGGGAAACAGGAGGAACCCGCAATATACAGGTTGTCGATGCCATGCACCCTGCAATCCGGATCAACTACCCCTGTTGATGGATCACTGCTCATGCGGGTGGTTCCCATATGGTGCCAACCACCGCCGGTGAAAGAGGGCCAGCCCATATCGCTTTCGTCCCTCAGGTAATCCAGCAGGCGCACACGCCCGATACCAGCCATACCGGCTTCCGCGCCGATGAGTTCATATATCTTCCGGATGCTTTTCTTTTCAAGCGCTGTCAGTTCCCAATGCAGGTGCGATCTCGGAACGCCCAGTTCATCCCGCTCTTTATCCAGGGTGATCCGGCTGTTGGGATTCGGCGCCTGTTCGATCCGTGTAAAGAGCTGGAATGCCCTGTATCCTTTTAATTCCTTTTTTTCAGCGGCTTCTACACGGTCGTTTTCATTCTCCTCCCGCATGTTTTTGGCCATTCCGTTCCCCTTTTCATCTTCCCATATATCGATGAATGCCTGCTGGTCTTTTGCGATCTCCAGAGGCGTAAGCGAAGAAGTGCCATTCAGGATCCCATAGCGCGCCTGCAACTCCGGTGAGATGGCAAGTTCCGCCCTGGCTTTAGTTACTTCGCTTTCCCAGAGGTACATCTTCATCTTCTCCGGGTTGGTGAGCCACAACTCGGCCGACTTCAGCTCCAGGTGTTCCATGAAGAAACGGCCTACCAGGTCCCGGTCATTGCCCAGCCCACGCGGGGCCTGCTTATTGGATGCCAGCAACAGTCGCGCGTTCTGCACGGCACAACAGGCGAGGATGAATTTCTTCGCCCTGACCGTATGTGTCTTCCCTTCAAAATTCCGAGTGGTTACCTGCGTTACCTGGTTCAGCTGTTCATTGGCGCTGATATCCGTAACATTGGCATAGGTAACCAGGTGGATGTTTTTAGCCTCCACAATCGCATCTCGGTATTTTTTCCCAAAGCGCGTGGGGGGACTGAACTGCCATATCTTATTCCATACCCTTGACTGGTCAAAGGGAAGCGATATCATTTCCGGGTCCTTATTCATCCAGAAATCCTGGTTGTAATTATACGGCCCCAGTTCCAGCATTTGCTGCGCATCGATATAAAAAGGATCCAGGTCTTTACGGCTAACCGGCCATCCGCTGTGCTCAATCCAATCCCGCTTCTGGAAATCGATTTCATCATAGGGGGCGCAGAAACCGGCCCAATGCCCGGTGGTACCGCCAAAATAATGAAGGCGAATGGATTTGAGCGGGAAATAGCGCTGGCCGCTGGTTTCGCCGGCATATAATTCCTGCATCCTGTCCTCGTACTGGAAGCCGCCACCTTCCAATAAAATTACCTTCACCGGTGTATTGATGAAACGAAGTGCCATGCTGATCCCGGCGGCACCCGCTCCCACAATACAGAGATCCCCCTCGATCAGGGAGTTGTTGTCCAATGCTCTGGCATCCGTATGCATGGGAATGAATTTTTACAGGTTACGAATGATATGATTGTTGTTGAAAATCATGTCGTCAGGCATATGCTACAAGGAAGGTCTGAGGGTAAGCGTAAAAGGTACCTCACGCATGGCATACGCGTTATCCATCACCATCTCCGCCGCCATCTCCCCCATCTTCCTGAAGTCTGTACTGATGGTGGTGATCCCGTTGAGGATAAATCGCTTCCAGGGTGTTTCATTGTAGGAAATGATTCCAATATTCCTGCCTACCTCCAGGTTGGTTGCCTGGATTTTTTCCAACAATGTCACCAGGTCGTCTTCCATCAGGTTTATATAGACCTCCCCTTCGCGGATTATCTCCCCGGCGATGCTGCCCACCACGGTATGGTTGAAGGCATATTGCTGGCAGAAGGTATGAAAGCCTTTGAGGATATCTCCCGGGAAATAGGTATCGGACGGAAAAATGATTTTCAGCGTGTGATACTTCCCAAGTCGCGGCAATGCTTCCGTCAGGGCATTGTAAATATCCTTTTCAAAGTTTTCATATACCGCACCAAATCGCCTGCCGGTGTTGGGGATCAGTTTATCGAGCAGGACCAGGTGGCCTGTTTGGATTTCATCCAGGATATCCACCGCATGCTCCCCTCCTTCCAGGAAATGAGGGATGATTACATAATGGGTGTATTCTTCTTTCCGCGACTGTAGCAATTTCTTAAACAGGGAGAAATCATTGTTATAGATATAAAAATCAATGGCCGCCATTTCACCGAGCCTGCCCGCAAATGCATCGTAGATAATCTTCTTATGCGCACTGAGCTTGTTGAAAAGCAGGAATACCTTGATCCGCTGCCTGAAATCGGTTTTGGAAATAAAATAGCCTTTCCCCGGCACGGAACCGATAATACCCAGTTGTTTAAGATACCTGTAAGCCTTTTCAGCCGTGTCCCGCGAAATGTCCAGTTCATAACTCAGGTCGTTGATGGACGGCAACGGGTATTCATTCCCGATCTTTCCACGCTCCACGGCGCCTACCAGGGAATTGGCCAGTTGCAGGTATTTGGGGGTTACCGAGCGCTCATCAAGGTGTATCAGCTGGTAAATATTCATGGTATGACCAGGTATTCCGTCAATCAGTTTTGATTCGAACGTCAGGACAGTACAGGATGCATGGCAGGGCGATCCTGGTTAGATTTGCGTACAACGACTGCAGCTTCCTGAGCGCCGGCGTTCGAATTGAATATACCCCAAACTGCAACAACATGCATGTAAAAATTCTGTGTGCTTCCGTATGCACCTTCCTTTCTTTTTTTACACCCGACGGCCACCTGTACGCACAGGTAAAAACAGCAACGGCCAAAAGCGACCCGCTGCATTCCTCTTTTGTTTCCCCGCCCAATGCCGCCAAACCCCGTGTCTGGTGGCACTGGATGAACGGCAATATTACGCAGGACGGCATCCGGAAAGACCTGGAATGGATGCACCGCACGGGCATCGGAGGTTTCCAGAATTTTGATGCCAGCCTGATGACACCGCAGATCGTGTCCGCCCGGCTCACATACATGACCCCTGCATGGCAGGATGCCTTCCGCTTCACCACCAGGCTGGCAGATTCCCTGGACCTGGAGATGGCCATTGCCGGCTCTCCGGGCTGGAGCGAAAGTGGCGGGCCCTGGGTAAAACCGGAGGACGGCATGAAGAAACTGGTGTGGACGGAAGTTCGCGTAAAGGGAGGCCCGGTAAATATCACACTGCCCGTACAGGATGGCGTTACCGGCCCGTTTCAGAACATACCCAAACAAGCCGGATTTGGAGAGACCGTGGATCCGTCAAAGCTCAAACCATTTTACAGGGATGTAGCGGTGATTGCTTTCCGCCTGCCCGAAACAGATAAATCGCTCCATGATCTCCAGGTGGTGGTAACCGCCAGCGGAGGGAATTTCACTGTATCGCAACTGACCGATGGCGATGTGGGTAAGGCGTTCATGCTTCCCCCGGATACAGCCAAAGGATTTGCATGGATCCGGTTCGCCTTCCCGCAACCGCAAACCATCAAAGCCATTACCATGGTCGGCGGCGGCAACCCCGGGATGTTCGGCCAGGGCACCGACCCGTCGGATTCCAGGAGCCTGGAAGCCAGTGATGATGGGGTGAATTACCGTTTCATCGCCCATATCCTCACCGGTGCGGTATTACAGCAAACCATGGCAGTGCCTGCCACCACGGCGAAATACTTCCGGGTAACAGTGAAAAATCCGCCTCCGAAAATCAACGCGCTGGCACTGATGGTAGGTATGGATCCCGGCAAGCCAGACCCACACCCGGGAACGGAGATCTCGGAAATCGTCCTCCATACCGCTGATCGTGTACAGATGTTTGAAGAAAAAGCCGCCTTCGCCCCCGTGGGTGATCTGTATAAAAAAGCCACCATGCCCACCAGCGACGTAGTGGCAACCGATGATGTGGTTGACCTTACTGGAAAAATGAATGCTGACGGCAGATTGCAATGGACGGCGCCCTCGGGTGAATGGAAACTGGTGCGGTTCGGTTACACGCTGCTGGGCATCGATAACCATCCCGCATCCCCCGAAGCAACCGGTCCGGAAGTGGACAAACTGGACCCGGATGCCATCAAGCGGTATTTCACCAATTACCTCGACCAATACCAACGCGCTACCGGCGGCCTGATGGGCAGCAAGGGCGGACTGCAATTCATGGTTACGGACAGCTGGGAAGCGGGTGCCCAAAACTGGACTGCCAACCTGCCGGCAGAATTCCGGAAGCGACGCGGGTACAGCCTGATCCCCTGGATGCCGGCGCTGACCGGCCATGTGGTAAAAAGCGCCGAAGCCAGTGAACAGTTCCTCTTCGACTTTCGCAGGACACTCAGCGACATGGTTGCGGAATACCATTATGACGGCCTCACCAGGATCCTCGCGGAAAGAGGCATGAAACGATATACGGAATCCCATGAAAATGGCCGTGCGCTGATCGCCGATGGCATGGAAGTAAAACGGACAGCCGCCGTACCCATGTCCGCGCTATGGACCCCGAATCCCTTTATCAACCAGAACGACCAGACCTACCATACCATGGATATCCGTGAATCGGCATCCGTGGCGCATATCTATGGTCAGAATATCGTGGCGGCCGAATCACTGACCGCCTTGGGTATTCCCTCTGGCGCCTGGGGCTTCTCCCCGTCAAAACTTAAACCCAGCGCGGACCTGGAACTGGCCCATGGCCTGAACCGCTATGTCATCCATACCTCCGTCCACCAGCCGGTGGATGATAAAATCCCGGGGCTTGGCCTTGGCCCTTTCGGGCAATGGTTCAACCGGCATGACACCTGGGCGCCCCAGGCAAAGGCCTGGGCGGATTACCTCTCCAGGAGCAGCCATCTGCTGCAACAGGGAAAATTCGTGGCGGACATCGTATATTATTACGGCGAAGACAATAACATCACTTCCCTGTTCGGCAAAAAGCCTCCCCTGGTCCCTGAAGGATACAATTACGACTTCATCAATTCGGATGCCCTGATCAACCTGTTATCAGCAAAAGACGGAATGCTGGTGACTCCTAGCGGCATGCGCTATCGCGTCCTGGTGCTCGACAGTAATGCTTCAAAGATGTCCTTGCCCGTGCTGCGTAAAATCAGCGCACTGGTTAAAGCAGGCGCAGCCGTCACAGGCGTAAAACCGTTGTCAACGCCCAGTTTGTCTGATGACCAAGACGCATTCAACAGGCTCGTACAGGAGATATGGGGTTCGTCCCGTGCCAGGGTTTTTACCGGGAAGCCATTGGGCGATGTAATGACCGCCCTGGATACCCGGCCCGATTTC
>JALOMP010000249.1 GCA_025455365.1 Chitinophagaceae bacterium
ACAGATTCTTGAGGATACATCGCTCCTACATCGCTTCCATCAATAAGATCACCGGTTATAACAACCAAATGATAAGCATGAAAGACCTGACAATACCCATCGGGCGATTTTATAAACAGCATGTAATTGAAACACTTAAGTCAAGGTAATATGCCACCCGAAGGCACCTTAACTCCATAGAAAAGATTACTGCTTGGTCAACTGTATTCTCAGCAGCTGGTCGCCCTGCCGGACCTCCGCGTAATAGGTGCCCCTTGCCAGATCCTGTCCTACCCTCACCGTCTTTTCGTGCCATACCTTCTGCACGTCCAGCGGTTTTCCATTCACATCGGAGATGTTGACACTGATCACGTCATTCGAATTGGCGGAGATGATTTCGATGTCGAAATAGTTGGAGGCCGGATTGGGGAAGACCCTGCAGGAGAGGTCTCCTCCCTCATTGGTAGGTTCTTTGTCGGCATTGTACCAACCAACCTTCCGGTCGTAATCCTGCAGGTTACTGGGCACTTCAATATGTACATACCGCTCCGCGGAATTACCGGAAGTGTCACTGGCCCTGATGGAAATGGTATAGATGCGCCCGCTTCGATTGGGCGATCGCTCTGCCCTTAACCGTACATGACGGTCATCTACAATTTCCCAATCAGGGAATTTATCGCCCCCGGAAAGGCCCGTCAATGGTTCATTGCTTTCGATCAGCAGGCTGGTACTTACCATGCCGGAATTGTCCGAGGCGAGGTAATCAAGATACACATCAATCATGGTGTGGTTTGCCGTCCGGATGACCGGGGGTGTAACAGACTTAAAACGGATGACGGGTGGTTGCCTGTCCGGCTTCACCGGCAGACTGTCCATTTGTACTGCACTTTGCCTCTCCATACCGTTTTCGGGTCCCGCCAGTATCATAACCGTCGGTGGCATACTGGCGAAACAAATAAGCGAACCAATCCAAAAGCCAAAAACAGGCAGCCCCATAGCTGGATTTTTACCCCTAAAAATTACCCATCTAACCTGTATACAACAATGACGATGATCATTCCGGTTGCATATGGAAAGCAGGCCGGGCAAGTATGGTACCAGTCGGGTTATGTCAGCCAGCGATCGGATAGTCGTTCAAACAACAGTTCCCAGGAATCGACAGGTTCATGCAAGGGGATTGCCGCGGATATGGCGCCCAGGATATCCCCGGCATTTATCCCCTGTGCACGGAGATATTGAATGGATGTGTCGCCGGACGATTTGGAGAGCTTCCTTCCCTGCAAATCCTGAACCAGGGGATGGTGCAAAAAACAGGTATGGGCAAATGGATTCGCGGGCAATTTCGTGGACAGGCAAATTTGTGCGAGCGTGGATTCAAAGAGGTCTGCTCCCCGAACCACCAGGTCCACGCCGAAATGTATATCGTCGATCACGGAAGCGAGCTGGTAGGATGGGAAACCATCCTTTTTGCGCACGATAAAGTGCTGCATGGATGGGGGCAGTGGGTATGTACCGACACCTTTCAGAAGGTCATGCATCGCAAGCTCCGCACCCGGCACTGTGTGCAGCCTCCAGCTCACCCCCGGTGTTTCCAATGGAATTTTCTTTGAAATGCAGGTACCAGGGTAGCCGCCCTCCAGGTCATGCGCCAGCGTTGACCGGGAACATTCGCACGCGAACAATTCACCCCGGGATGCCAGGAAATCAAGTGCCTGGCGGTACAAACCCATTCGATGCACCTGGGAAAAGGTTTCCGCGAACTCCCTGCTATTTCCCGGCCCCTCATCCCAGGGGATATCAAAAAAATGCAGGGTGTCAAAAATATCCTGTATGAATTCAGTCCGTACACGGTCGCGGTCAAGGTCGTCAATGCGCAGCAGAATCCGGGCTCCATGCTTTCTTGCCAATCCTGCGGTCAGCACAAATGAAACGAGGTTCCCCAGGTGAAGGTATCCACTGGGGGTAGGCGCCAGTCGCGTCCGGTTAAAATTTTGTTTCGGGCCTGGTTTCATATCTGCGACTGGATTAGACAGATGCACGATGATTCGGAAGTTACTTATCAAAAAGCATTTTTTACGTCGATCAAAGACTGCTAATTCGATTTATTAGCCGTAATTCAAGCCCTAACTGATTTAGCATGATATCGGCTGAGGCATTCATGTCAAAGTAATTCCATGGATCAGGAGAAAAAAAACTAATTTGGTACACGAACGATTGCTGTTGAACAAGGAAAAGGCATACCAAAAAATCAGGGACTTACAGAGGCGCATTGCCGTCTATGAAGACGAATCCGCGTACAAGGAACTCTTCTTTCAGTTCTTCAATACCCTGACCCGGTTTTCGACAGGCATTGTCCATTCCGGTGAAACGGCCGAAGAAATTGTTTCCGATGTTTTTATCCAGCTTTGGAAAGACAGGACTAAACTGGAACAAATACAGGATTTGCAACTGTACCTGTTCATCGCCGTAAAAAACAACTCCCTCCGGGCTTCCAGGCAGCAGCAAAAAAAGGGCACCCTGTCCGTGGAAGAAATGCAGGTAGAACTGGAATCAACCTACCTGGACCCGGCTCAAAAAATCATGTCCGCGGAAGCCCTTCAATCCATCCACACCGCGATCAACAATCTCCCACCCCGGGCAAAACTGATCTTCAAACTGGCCAAGGAAGACAAAATGCGATACAAGGACATCGCAAACCTGCTGGATATTTCCGTAAAAACCGTTGACAATCAATTATCTATAGCCATTCGCAAGATAGCCGTTGCGATCGGCTCCGTGGTCCGCAAAAAATCTTAAAAAATTGTTAAGGGTCCTTTAGGGGATTTTTTCGGTTTTATACTCCCTACTGGGAACCATTATGACTATTCACAGAATCTGGAATCTGATTGCACGGAAACTAACCGGTGAGGCCAGTGTGGAGGAATTGCAGGAACTCGACCGGCATACGGAAGAGGATTCGAAGCTTCAATTGGACATAGATATTATCCAGGCCCTGTGGGAGAGCCGGCCGGATGAAGCGGAAGAAAGGGATTACCTGGAAGCTACCTATATATTACACCTGGACAGGATGCAGAAACTGGGTATTGAACCCCACAACCCGGACGAATCGGAAAGCATTAAATCAGAACCTGGGAAACCTGGCCTGAGGAAGCGGATATGGCTTGTTTCAGGAATGGCCGGGATGCTGGCGCTGACACTGGGGCTGTGGTTCTTCATCCAGCGGGATCAGCCTTCCCCCACGAATGCCCTGGCGAATACGAACATGCCCGAGCAGTTCGAATTGACGACCCGGAAAGGGGTTAAGTCGAAATTCATGTTGCCCGATGGAAGCCAGGTATGGCTGAATGCCGGGAGCAAGCTGACCTACGGCAGGAATTTCGGAAAGGAGAACAGGGAAGTGGTCCTGACCGGCGAAGGTTTTTTTGACGTACAGAAAAATATTGAAAAACCATTTATCATAACCACTTCGAGCGTCCAAATTAAAGTGCTGTGCACTGCTTTCAATGTAAAAGCCTACCCGGAAGACGGGAATACGGAAACGAGCCTGATCCGCGGCAGCATTGAATTAACGATCAAGAACAGGCCCAACGACAAGATCATCCTTTCGCCCAATGAAAAGATTATCGTGGAAAACTCCGCCTCCGCCCCCTTTGAAAAAACCAGGACGGACGCCAAAAAGCCCGTTGCGCTGACCGCAAACACCCTCATTTCGATAAAAAAACTGAAGATCAACCCGCTGGACAGTTCCGTACTGGAAACCCAGTGGGTGGAAAACAAACTGGTATTCCGGGACGAGTCCTTCAGGGAAATCGCCTTAAGAATGGAACGATGGTATGATGTGCAGATTGACATCCAGGACCCGACGCTGGAAGACGAACGTTTGTCCGGGATTTTCACTTCGGAGACTGTTACGGAGGCCCTGGATGCGTTAAAGGAATCCATGTCCACCCCTTTCCGGTTCAACCAGGCAGACAGGAAAATAAACATTTACCGATAAAACAACGGCCCATGAACATTCGCGTGAACACATCCTGAGACGGGACAATGCATGGGGATTCTTTACCAGCCCCAGGCCAACCTGATTGTGGTGGATTCCACGAATGAATCAGCCTATTAACCCTGACAAACGAATAACATGAATGTAATCGAAACGACTGCCACTCCCAATGCGGATTATCTTTGCAAAAAGATCACCCGGATGATGAAACTGACGATCGCTTTGTTGTTTTTCACCTGCCTGCAGGTTTCCGCACGCGGATGGTCGCAGGAGCGCATTACCCTCCGGATGAGCGAAACGGAAATTCGCAAGGTATTGTTCGCCATCGAAAAGAGCAGCAAATACCGTTTTCTGTTCAATGAGAGTGCCTTGAAAAACAAGCCAAGGGTTTCCATTGTAGCGGAGGATGAGCCGGTAACCGAAGTACTCGACAAAGTACTGGCCAATACGGGAATCAGTTATAAGATACTGAGTACAAACCTGGTTGTCCTGAAGGAAGGCGTACCGGCTTCCGCCATCATGTCTGCCGAAGTTCGGGTCACCGGTCGCGTGACCAACGCCGCGGGAGAGCCCTTATCAGGCGCTTCCGTAACCCTCAAGGGATCTCGGACCGGCACCACCACGGACCCGCTGGGTAACTTCAGCATTACCGTTCCGGACGACGCCGTACTGGTCATCAGTTCCGTAGGCTATGATCCCGTGGAAATCAGCGTTGCAGGCAGGACAAGCATTGAAGTATCCCTGCAGGAGTCCACCAAAAAAATGGACGAAGTGGTGGTGATCGGTTATGGTACCGCGGCAAAAAGAGACCTGACAGGCTCCATCACCAAAGTATCCGGCAAGGAAGTGGCCGACAAGCCCAACCCGAACCCGGTGTCATCCCTTCAGGGTAAA
>JALOMP010000250.1 GCA_025455365.1 Chitinophagaceae bacterium
GAGCATGACGCTGCGGTCGTCGATGGCGTGCATGGTGAAACTTAAGGCCCTTCCGTTGTCGGATAGATTGACACCCTTGATGAAGGTTCCGCGATCGTCGATGAGTTTCAACGTATAGGTTTGGGTGTTCGCGCCGGCCAGGACACGGTCATATCTACTTGTACTCAACAGGTGCCGGCGTCCCCGCATGAGCGCATAGTCGAACGTGAAATCGCCATAGCTGTTGCTTCGAAATACGCGGTAATAGGATGCCAGGCAACTATCTTCCGGAGGCGGAGGCAGGCAGGTATTGGCGAAGCAGTCGAAGCGACCGGTCAGCGTGGTGTTGGCGAAAGCACTCGCGCCGTTTTGCGTTTGCAGGATGAACGACTGGCTGCTGCCGGGCTGCACCGGGTTGGTTGTCACCATCTGTTCAGTCGACAGGATATTCGCCGCGGTGGAGTTGCAGTTGGGAACCTGCCCCGCACTGTCTGTTTTCAGCAGCAGGATTTCGTTGGCGTTTTGGGTGTTCAGTCCAAACAGGAATCCGCCGTCGAATGAACGGGTGGCACTGATCAGGGTCGCGCCGATGGGTACCTGGTATTCCCTCGCTTTTTCAAGCCTCGTCTGGTAATAACCAAACTGTTTCAGGAAGAAGAATCGCCCGGTGGTAGTCAGGCAGACGCCCATGGCATCGCCGGAATGGTCCATGGCCGCCGTGGCCAGGAAATCATTCAATCCCGGTATCGTGAACGTATGGGTCACTTCATTTTCCTGGGGGTAGAACTGGATATGCCGCTTCAGGGTGAATGCACCGGTAGTGGCGCGATGCAGTTCCAGGCGCAGCAATCGGTTGTTGAAATGAGAGATTTTCCCGGTCCTCGTTTGTTCACCCGCTTGTCCGCCGGAAAATTCTGATGCTACGCTGCCATCCGTTGCATTCACCAACATATACCGTGCTTTGGGCAGTCCGCCCTCCTGCCCGTGAAAGGCTATGGTATAACTGTTATACGCCTGGTTGGAAACGGCTACCAGGTCGGTGGTATTGGCCGGCCAGGCGGTCCGCGTCCAGAGCATTGCGCCGGTGGTCGAAAAAAGACCGTAGTGCATGATTGAACCCGACTGTGAAGCCCAGAAGACATTTCGGTCTTCCCCCACCGTTACATAGGTACGCAGGGGCTGGCCGGTGATATCCATGGTGCGGACCCAGTTGGTGACCAGGGCCGGGGAGAGTTGAACGACAAAAGACTTTCCCGGAATCGCCCGGGTAAAGCCCGAGGCATGTACCAGTCCATCGGGGGTCAACCAGAGCCCGTCGATGGTACAATCCTCGTTATCAACGGACAGGATTCGCTGTGAGGCGATCGCCCCATTATTATCCAGTCTGATCAACGCAGCCTGCAATCGCCCGTCCGGCAACCGGATTTGTGCGGCGGCGAGATAACTGCCGTCCGTCATGGTTTTCAGGTCGGTCAGGCTGATCTGTTGACCGGCCGGCGCGGACATACGCATGAAGAAAGCGGTGTTCTGACAAGGCGCCATCGGCTGGTTGGGGCCGTCCTGCATAACGGGTGTTCGCAGAAAGTTTCGGTTAGCCGAAACAGCAGGCAGGGGAATGGTATTCGGAAGAGGCTTGATGAAATTTCCGGTGTCCTGGGAAAAAGACGACGAACCGAGCCCTAACAGGGTAACGGCCAGGAGGGTGTATTTCAGTAGTAAGCCTTTTTGAATCAGCGACATAGGGCCGATAAAAATAGCTAAAACCCATTACCGATGCAATAGTCAGGCCTTATTTATCCCTGTTTGTATGAGAAGAGGGCCCTTGTATTACAAATAGCCATAATAGTTAGTAAGCGGTAGAATTACGATAAGTTGTATTAGCTTACCCCGGCGGCCAATTTATTTGACAAATTTCTCCACCACCAGGTTGACCACTTCCACCAGGATCAGGATGATGATGATCCATTCCAGGGCCGTACTCTTGCGGTGCTGCAGCATGTCCTTGAACAAATCGAGGTTTTCCTTGACGATTTCCAGCCCGTCGTGGATGGTGCGGAAACGGTCCTGCAGGTCGAACATATTCTTGAGGCCGAGATCCAGTTTATTCAGGCGTTCATTTTCCCAGGTCACGTCCGGTGAATCGAAAATGTAGAGGTTTTCGGCGATCTTGTTTTTCAGGTTGAGGGTGCGACCGATATACTTTTTCAGGTTGATTCCGGAAATACCCAGTTTGCCGGTCTTCTCCAGGCTCTGGGTATGGGTATTGGTTTCTTCCAGCAGGGCGTTGGTCTGGTTAGAATAATAATCCAGTGCTACCGACTGAGACACATTCAACATGATAATGCGGAAGGTTTCCACGTCCCCTGCCAGGATTTCAATTTTATTGAATCCGAACTTATTTTCCTGCGCGCCGGTTTCGATTACTAATTCTTCCTGCATGGCCTGTTCAAAGGGATTCTTGCAGAAGGCCAACAGGAACTGGATGAATTCCGCCACCTTGATTTCATCATAGTTCAGGAAGCATACAACGCCATACTTGAACACGTACAAGTATTTTTCTTCCGAAAGGGTGTAAAAGATTTCGTCTTTGTCGAACGCGTAGGCATCCGCCTGGAAGGCTGCGCGGAACGCTTTGAGGTCGATACTGTCCGCCACCTGGTAAGCTATGGCTTTGTACGTCATACTGTAAGTTAGAAATTGAACCTTGAACGCTGAAATATAATCACCCAATGATCCATGTTCCATGTTGGAGTATATTATGATATCATTTTTCCTGGTTTTACTGGTTTGGCTAAAAAAAATTTGCAGGATTTGAATATCTATCGTAATATTGCGATAGATATGGGAGCTACCAAGACAGAAATATTCACGGAAAGACAGAACCGCCTGGCCCAGATGATGAAGGCGCTGGCCCATCCGGCAAGGATCGCCATCCTGCAGGAACTGGTTCGTACCAATGCCTGTGTCTGCGGGGAACTGGTGAATGATCTCGGCCTGGCGCAGGCAACCATTTCGCAGCACCTCAAGGAGTTGAAAGCGGCGGGGCTCATCAAGGGCACGATTGAAGGCACAAGGGTATGTTATTGCATCAACCCGAAAGTGTGGAACCAATTTGCCCGCGAGCTGGAAACGTTTTTTAACGCGTATACGCCTACCGGCGAGTGTTGCTGATTTTTTTTGTGTTTATTCATCGCAATATTACAATCATTAAAATACACAGACATGACAACTGAAGAACAACTCAAGGAAATCGTCCGGCAGAAATACAGTGAAATCGCTCTACAGGATAAGGAAACCAATGCTTCCTCCTGTTGTGGAGCCGGCGGATGCAGTACGGAAGTGTATAATATTATGAGCGATGATTATACGCAGATGAAGGGGTATAACCCGGATGCCGACCTCGGCCTGGGATGCGGCCTGCCCACGCAATTTGCAAAGATCAAAAAGGGCGATACCGTCGTTGATCTTGGATCCGGGGCCGGTAATGATTGTTTCATCGCCCGCGCCGAGACGGGTGAGGCCGGAAAAGTCATCGGCATTGATTTCACGCCTGCGATGATTGAAAAAGCAAGGGCTAATGCAGACAAGCTGGGATATAACAATGTGGAATTCAGGCAGGGCGATATCGAACAGATGCCCGTGGGTGGGAACCTGGCTGACGTCATCGTGAGCAATTGCGTGCTGAACCTGGTCCCCAACAAGGACGGTGTCTTTAAAGAGATTTATCGCGTGTTGAAACCCGGCGGACATTTCAGCATATCGGACGTAATGCTCGTAGGCGCGCTCCCCGAAGGGTTGCGCAAGGATGCGGAGATGTATGCGGGTTGTGTGTCCGGTGCTATCCAGAAAGACGTGTACATGGAACTGATCCGCATCAATGGGTTTACGGACATCACCATCCAGAAAGAAAAGCCGATCGTGATCCCGGATGATATCCTGGTCAATTACCTCGACAAAAACGAACTGGAAAACTTCAAGAAGGGCGATACCGGCATTTTCAGCATCACGGTGTTTGCGCGCAAGCCTGCTTCAAAATCAGATTGCGTCCCGGGCGGAGGATGTTGTTAGAAGTTAGATCTACGAAGTTAGAAGGTAGAAGTATTCTTACTTCCAACTTCTAACTTCGTATGTCGTACTTGGTTTACTCTGGTCTCATCATAGGAAACAACAGCACGTCCTGTATTGACGGCTGCCCGGTCATGAGCATGCAGATCCTGTCTATCCCGAAGCCGATACCCGAGGTAGGCGGCATGCCGTATTCCAGGGCGCGAAGGAAATCATAATCGATGAACATCGCTTCTTCATCGCCCCGTTCCATCAGTTTCACCTGCTCTTCGAACCGTTCGCGCTGGTCGATGGGGTCGTTTAATTCCGTGTAGGCGTTGGCGATTTCTTTTCCGTTCACCATCAGTTCGAAACGCTCCACCAGTCCTTCCTTGCTGCGATGCTTTTTGGTGAGGGGGCTCATCTCCACAGGGTAGTCAATGATGAAGGTGGGCTGCACGTAGTGCTTCTCGCATTTCTCCGAGAAGATTTCATCAACCAGTTTTCCCTTGCCCATGGTTTTATCCACGGGAATATGCAGTTGTTTGCAGACCTCGCGCAGCTGGTCTTCGTCCATTTGACTGATGTCGATGCCGGTATGTTCTTTAATCGCATCGTACATGCTGATGCGTTTATACGGCGCTTTGAAGTCTATGGTTTTCCCGTCGATCTCCACCGTGGTGGTTCCGTTTACGGCCATCGCGGCTTTTTCCAGCATCTGCTCCGTCGTGTCCATCATCCACAGGTAGTCCTTGTACGCCACGTAGAATTCAAGCACGGTGAACTCCGGGTTATGGGTTCGGTCCATGCCTTCGTTCGCGTTATGATGCGTGATGAACGGTCGCGCCGTAGCGCCCCCGGGGATGCTTTGCAGCACGGGCGTATCCACTTCCAGGGCGCCGCGTTCGTTCAGGAATTCGCGGATGGCATTGATCAGGCGTGTGCGCTTCAGGAAGGTTTCTTTTACCTGCGGGTTGACGATCAGGTCCGCGTACCGCTGGCGATATCGGAATTCAGGGTCGGTCACCGCATCAAAGGTTTCGCCCTCTTTCTCTTTCACCACGGGCAATGGTTTCAGTGCCTTGGTGAGCAGGGTCAGTTCCTGCACATGGATGGATGTTTCACCGGTCTTG
>JALOMP010000027.1 GCA_025455365.1 Chitinophagaceae bacterium
GCGCTGGCCGTTTTCCGGTTAAACACGATATACTATCCCGGAAGTGCCAATGCTTTCGACAGCCTGGGCGATTGTTTCCTGTCGCTGGGCAACAAAGAACAAGCTGCCTCGGCATATAGGAAATCGCTGGAAATCCGGGAATCCGCGCAGACGAGGTCCAAACTCGAGAAATTAATCGCGGGAAAATAACCCAGCCATGGCAGGCTTTTGTGCCCGTCACTTACATGCAATGCCTCTGTCCATTTGCAGCAGCGGGGTTCAATTCAGGCTTTTTCCGGTAAATTGTACATGATTTACCATCAAAGAGCACAAGCAGTTATTCCATGAAGTATCGTGTTTTCTATCTGCCCGTCATTTCCCTTTTCGTTTTTCTTGGACTGGCTGTTTTTATGCTGGAGCAGTGTAAGCCAAAAAAGGATGTGGATGAAACGGTCACAGCCGTTGCCTCAGAACCGGATTATGTAGGCGATAAAGCCTGCCAGGCATGCCATGCGAAGGAACATGCCGACTGGCAGCTGTCTGATCATAAGCGGGCGATGGAGCCTGCCAATGATTCCACGGTGCTGGGGGATTTCAACAATGCACGGTACACGGCCGATGGTGTTACCACGAGGTTTTACAAGAAAGATGGCAGGTTCTATTTGGAGACAACGGAGCTTAATGGTGACAAGGCAGCCTATGAAGTGTTGTACACGTTTGGCTTCAAACCCCTGCAGCAATACCTCGTGGCATTTCCCGGGGGCAGGATGCAGGTTACCAGGGTCAGCTGGGACACGGACAAGAAGAAATGGTTTCATCAGTATAAAGGCGATAAACTGCATCCCACCGACTGGCTGCACTGGACAAAGGGCGGGCAGAACTGGAACACCATGTGCGCATCATGCCATTCCACGAACCTGAAAAAGGGTTATGATGCCGTTGCGGATACATTCCATACCACGTATTCGGTTATCCATGTCAGTTGTGAAAGCTGCCATGGTCCCGGAAGCAAACATGCCGCGTATGCGGGATCAGAGGCTTATGGCAAAGGCGACAGAGTACCCGGTTCCTTCCTGCGCAGCCTGAAAAACGATACCCTCGCTGCTTTTAACAGCTGCATGCCCTGCCATGCACGCAAGACGGGACTGGACCCGGACCCCGTGTTCAGCAGGGAGTTGATGGATCATTTTATCCCGGAAATTCCCCGCACGGAATACTTTCACGCCGATGGCCAGCAGGACGATGAGGATTTCATTTATACTTCCTTTGTCCAAAGCAAGATGTACCACCGGGGTGTGACCTGCAAGAGCTGCCATAATCCGCACTCGGGAAAACTAATCGCCCAGGGTAACGCCATGTGCCGTTCCTGCCATGAACCCAAATACGAAGCGTTTGAACATACCGGACACCAGTCCTCATTGACGCAGGTAACCTGCGTCAGTTGCCATATGCCGGGCAAGTTTTATATGGAGAATGACTACCGTCACGACCATAGCTTCAGGGTGCCACGCCCGGACCTTTCCGTGAAATACGGCACACCCAATGCATGCAACAGCTGCCACCAGAACAAGCCAGCGCAATGGGCGGCGGATGCGGTGGTTAAATGGTTCGGCCCCATCCGCAAGTATCATTTCTCGGAAGACCTGGTTCCCGGTAGCAAGGGTGATCCGTCTTCCCTGCATCACCTGAAGAAGCTGTCAGAAGATACGTCGGTACCCTCCATCATCCAGGCAACCGCGGTGTACTACCTGGAACAGGTTCCCGGCAATATGGCGTTTTCAATATTGCAGAAGGCGCTGGCACATAAGGATCCGCAGGTTCGTTACAGGGCCTTGAACAACCTGGATGCTTATCCTTTCAAGCATTGGACAGACATCGCGGGACCACTCTTAAGCGACAAAGTGCGTGCCGTTCGCATTGCGGCGGCTGACCTTTTCCTGAATGTTCCGGTTGCCCAGGTACCCAACAGTTTCCGGGAGCCTTTCAGCAAGGCAAAATCGGAACTGCAGCAATACCTGCAAAGCCAGCTTGATTTTGCGGTGGGTAACCTGGGAATGGCGGACTTTTACATGAAGCAACAGGACTACGCGAATGCGGAAAGATATTACCTGCGCGGTTTGAAACAGGACAGCATGATGAACTACGCGCGACTTAACCTGTCGAGCATGTATAACGCGCAACGGCGCAACCAGGATGCGCTCAGGATATTGCAGGAAGCATCACAAACAGATCCTAAAAACGGTCGCGTGAATTACCAGTTGGGCTTGCTGCTGGCGGAGATGAACCAGGTGCCGGACGCGGAAGAGCAGTTCCGAAAGGCGATCGCCAATAAATACAATGATCCGAGGATCTACTACAATTATGGCATCATCGTTCAACAGCAGGGTAAAGCGAAGGAGGCTGAGAAAATATTCCGTTCAGGCCTTGCCATCGAACCCGAACACCAGGACCTGAATTATGCGTTGGTTTTCTTACTCCTGCAGTTGAAACGGGAAAGGGATGCACTCGCGCCGGCGATGATACTTAAAAAGATCAGCCCCGGCAACCCGGATTACCAGCCGCTCTTCCAGCGGTTGGGGATCTAGACGCTATGGCTGTGCGGGGACGCCCATATGTTCCCATTCTTCCTTTGAAGGTCCGTAAATGCCAGGAACTTTCAGCCCGGCCTGCCGCATCAGGACGGTCATTTGTGCGCGATGGTGAATCTGGTGATTAACGAGTACGCCCAGTGAGAAGCGATTTGTCCATTTTTCGCCGTACATGTCTGCGGTCTCATCCAGGCTGGCATCGGTCCAATGGCGGTTGATGGCACCCAGCAACTGATCTGAACATCGCATGTAATTAACAACGATGTCTGCGGCCCTGGTGTAAGCCGGATGTTCTTCCTCAAGCCCCAGTCCCAGTCGATGCGGCATTTCGGTGAGTGTTTCTATGAGATGGTTTGCAAGACGTCCCAGGGTCCTGCCACCAGGGCAAACGGACTGCGACAGGGAAATATCCGTGAGTTGTTCAAGGATTTTCAATGTCTGCTCAGATTCGAAAGTCCAGGTGCCATTAAATTCTGCCAGGTTCCGAAACATTTTTGTACGTATTTATGACAAATCTAAAAAAGGTGGAACAGCCTGTATATGATCCACATCAGGACTTTACAGTTTGAAGAAAATCCGTTTTTTATACAGGAAATAGCAGAGTCCCCATTCCAATGCGAAGATAGACAGCGAGGTAAGTATATGCATCAGCCCTTCTGGCATTCCGGTCATGGACATCAGCCCGTTGGTTACGGCGGCTGTGTAGCCGTTGAACCAGCGGTGTCCGACGATTTCGAAAAAAAGGTATATGAAGATGGAATTCATCCCTACCACCGTGAAAAAGAAAAGACGCTTTTTATGGTTTCTGATATCGATCCACCAATAGGCCGCCGCAAGGCCCAGCAGGCACCAACCCAGGGTAGCGAGGGTAAATGATGTTGTGGCGATCCTTTTAATAACCGGTGTGATGCCGGTCCAGTCGAGGGCGTATCCTATCGCCAGGCAAATGAAGCCCCAGGCAAGCAGTTTTTTTATGGGTTCCTTCGCTTCTATCAGTACTTTCCCGGCCAGTAGTCCACCGATGGTGTGCACGGCTGTGGGAAGGCAGTTTATCGCCACCCATCCATCGGGGTTGATCTTGTTCATCAGGACGAGGTCCATCCAGTTGCCGAAATTATGCTGGTCGGTAAAGGGTTGGTCAAACCCCGGCAAGCCGGTGAAGCGGTAGAGGATTTCTGTAAGGACCAACAACCCGGCACAGAACATTACCTGGTATGAAGGTTTCCAGTTGTGGATGAGAAAAGCCACCAGCGTAGTAAAAGACAGTTGCGTGAGTACGTTCCAAAGTTCAAAGGAAAGTCCATGGTCCCTTACCGCGTAGTTCAGAACACCCCAGAAAAAAAGCCAGAAACAGCGTTTCAGGGTTTTGCGAAAGGAATCATTCCAGTGGAGTCCTTTTTCCGCCTGTTTCTGCAGGGAGTAGGCCATGGCCGTACCTGCGATGAACATAAACCCGGGCTGTATAAGGTCCCAGAAGCGAAGTCCATGCCATGGATGATGGAAGAACTGTGCCGTCAGCATTTCCAGTAAAGTCCCCTTTGCCTGTTGGTGCAGGTGCTCGTACAGGTAAGTACTTTCCATCGCCAGCAGCACCATTATAAAACCCCGGAGAAAATCGAGCGATAATAGCCTGGCGTTGCTGGCCGGGCTTTTTTGAAGCAGGTCCGTCGCGGGCGTTTCTGGCATCAGTAATGGAATTGTTTGTATACATACCTGCCTACGCCCACCAACGACACCAGGGTCCAGCACCCTTCCAGGATGATGAAGGGCCAGTAAGCCAGTAAAACAGAAGCAAGGCAGGCGAGGCCCGCGCCGATGGTATTCAGCAGCAGGTACGAAAGGCTGTTTTGCGCCAGGATATTTCGAAGGTTCAGCAGGAAGGCAAGAAGCAGGAGTGCCACCCCGGTGAACCCGATCCAGTCCGTGGTATTCATGAAATAAAAATAGATCGATTTGGGCTATCTTCCCGGATCGAAAAATATTCAGATGAAAAGATGCTTGTTATTGACGGCTTTCTGTATCTCCCTGGCGCAAACTTTTTTTGCCCAGCCCCTCGACATGTCAAAGTTCTCTTCCTGGAAACCCCGTAATGTAGGGCCGGCCGGCATGAGCGGGCGGGTGACGGCACTGGACGTGAACCTGAAGAACCCAGACATTATTTACGCCGGTACCGCTTCCGGCGGACTCTGGCGCAGTGATGGCGGTGGAACGTCCTGGACCCCGCTGTTTGACTCCATGGACGTGGCTTCCATCGGGGCGATCGCCATCGACCAGCGCAATCCCCAGGTGATCTGGGTGGGTACGGGCGAAGGGAATCCCCGCAATTCACAGACCATGGGCGGAGGAATTTACAAGTCCATGGACGGTGGCAAAACCTGGAAGAACACGGGCCTGCAGAAGACGCGGACCATCCACCGCATGATCATCCATGCGCATAACCCGGATGTAGTGTACGCAAGCGCGTTGGGAACTTCCTGGGGCGATACGCCAGACCGGGGTGTTTACCGGACCAAAGACGGCGGCAAGACCTGGGAACGCATCCTCTTTGTGAATGAAAGGACCGGTGCCGGCGACTTTATCGTGGATCCGTCCAATCCCAACCGTATGCTGGTAAGCATGTGGGAATACCGTCGCTGGCCATGGTTTTTCAAAAGCGGCGGGCCGGGTTCCGGCTTGTACCTGACCACGGATGGCGGGGATACCTGGAAGAAGCTGACGGAGAAAGACGGCTTGCCCGGCGGCGAGCTGGGAAAAATGGGATTGGCCTGGAGCCGCTCCAACCCGCAGGTGGTTTATGCGCTGATTGAATCCAAGAAGAACGCGCTCTACCGCTCTGATGACGGTGGCCTGACCTGGGCCATGACAACAGATAAGAATATCGGCGATCGCCCTTTCTACTATAGCGATATCCACGTGGACCCCTCCAATGAAAACAGGGTGTACAATGTATTCAGCAATGTGACCGTGAGTGATGACGGCGGGAAAAATTTCAAAACCCTGCTTGGCTGGGACAATATTCACGGGGACCACCACAGTTACTGGATACATCCCAATGACCCTCAATTCATGATCGATGGCAATGATGGCGGCCTGGCCATTACGCGCGACAAAGGAAAGTCCTGGACCTTCAGTGAGAACCTGCCTGTGGGGCAGTTCTACCATATCAACTATGACATGCAAATACCGTACAACCTCTATGGCGGCATGCAGGACAACGGTACATGGAGGGGGCCGGCCTATCGCTGGCAGACCGGCGGTGTCCGTAACCATATGTGGGATGAGATCGCATTCGGCGATGGATTTGATGTGGTGGTGGAACCCAACCAGCGATATGGCTATGCCATGTGGCAGGGCGGCAACCTGCTCCGGGTTGATTTTGAAACCGGGGCCTCGCAACCCTGCAAGCCTGTCCATCCGGATGGAGTCTTCCTGCGTTTCAACTGGAACGCAGGAATCGGGCAGGATCCGATGGAACCCAATACGATTTACTATGGCAGCCAGTTCCTGCACCGCAGCACGGACCAGGGAAAAAGCTGGACCATTATCTCCCCCGACCTCACCACCAACGATACCGCTAAAATAAAAGCGCACCTGAGCGGCGGTCTCACCTATGACGTGACCGGTGCGGAAAACCATTGCACCATCATCGCCATCAGCGCCAGCCCAAGAAAGAAAGGCGTGATCTGGGTGGGAACGGATGACGGCAATATCCAGGTGACACGCGATGGTGGCACCAGCTGGACGAATGTGGCCCGAAATATCCCCGGGGTGCCTGCGGGTAGTTGGGTACCGCAGGTGCATGCATCGGCATACAATGAAGGCGAGGCATTCGTAGTCATTAATAATTATCGCCGGAACGACTGGTCGCCATGGATTTTCAGAACCCGCGACTTTGGCAAAACCTGGGAGCGATTGGTTGACGAAAAGAAAGTGAACGGCTACATGCTTTGTTTTGTTCAGGATCCCGTGGAACCAAAGCTGATGTTCGCCGGATCTGAGTTTGGGCTCTATGTGAGTGTGGATGAAGGCAAGAACTGGACCAAATGGACGAGCGGATATCCTACCGTCAGTACCTATGACCTGGCCATTCACCCCCGCGAGCATGACCTGCTTATCGCCACCTTTGGCCGCGCCCTCTGGGTGCTTGACGACATCCGTCCCTTGCGCGAGATCGCAAAGAATCCGGCCAATGCCCTCCAGAAAAACCTACGGGTGTATCCGGCACCGGACGCATACCTGGCACATCTTAAGGAAGGGGCCGGTACGCGCTTCACCGGGAATGCCATCTACAAGGGCGAGAACAGGCCATATGGAGCAGAGATCAGTTTCTCCATTCTTGATTTGCTGAAAAAGGACGCAAAACCGGATATAACGGAAACGGATACCGTAAAAGTAGAGATCGTGGATTCCAGGGGAAAGGTCGTGAGGCACATGGAGCACCAGGCCGTCCGGGGAATGAACCGCATATACTGGTTGCTGAACAGGGACGGCATTCGTTTTCCAACCCAGCCGAAGCCCAAACAGCAGGTGGTGCCATCTGACGGCATGTATGTGGCGCCTGGAACCTATATCGCCAGGGTCAGCTATAAAACACATATGGATTCAACCCGTATTGAGGTGAAAGCCGATCCCCGCGCGCCGGTTGATGCGGCCGGTCTTGCTGCATGGGACGCAGCGAGCTGGGAAACCCAGCAGATGATTACCGGCCTGACGGCCAGCATGGATAAACTTCGGGACGCAAAGGAACGCATGGGTACCATCGATCCCCTGGCGAAGGCGCAGGTGAAGGATACGGCGATGCTGCGCCGCTACAATGACCAAAAATCCAGGGTTGAGAAAACGATCGACAGCCTTAGCCGGAAAATGATGCCCGGTGAGGATATCCAGGGCATTTATGAAGATCCTTCTCAGCTGGTCAACCAGCTGCAGTCGCTGGTATTCTACCTGGATCCTGCATTTGGTACGCCCAACCCGCCCACCGGGGCACCTCCTTCCACGTTTGGGCTGTCTATGAAAAAGGTCAAATCCAATGCGGACGCATTCAACAATTCCGTGGATGCCTTTGTGAACGGCCAATGGAGAGAATTTGAAGGCCTCGTGAAAGGGATGAACCTGCAATTATTGCAGCCCCTCGGTCAGTAAACGGTAAAAAAAATGATCAAAAATTGGCTGATTCATCAAAAGCACCCATATTTGTAGGGCGATGAACACAGTAATTAACAATCATGGCTGGTGGCATACGAACTCCAAGGGGTCTGTATAGTCATTACCATGTATGAACATACCAGGGCCCCGGATTTCCGGGGCCTTTTTCTTTGTACAAACAGGATCGCATCAAAGCAACATGAAAAAAATTGTCGTCCATACAAGGGTTAAACGCATGATGGCTGACTTATACACACCGGTTGGCATTTATCTCCGGCTGCGGGACCGTGTCCGGGATACCATCCTGCTGGAGAGTACGGACAGCCATGCGGCGGAAAACAGCTACTCTTTCATCTGCATCAATGCCATCGCCGGCATTGAAATCCGCACCGAGGGCCTGCTCGAATACAAACTACCCGGCCGAAAACCCGAACAACTCCCCATCCGGGGCGGGCATACCGTTCCCGGGTTTCTCCATGATTTCATGCAGAAATTTGACGTTGGACCGGACGATAAAGATGCCCGTTTCGCACAGGGCCTCTACGGCTATACCACGTATGACGCCGTGCGCTTCTTTGACAGTATCCAAATGGTTGACAAGCCGGAGCCGGATGCATCCGGGAAGCCACTCTATACTACCGGCGAAGGGCACCCGATTCCATTGATGCGGTACCGCCTTTACCAGTATGTGATCGCGATCAACCATTTTAGAGACGAGCTCATACTTCTCGAAAACGAAACAGAAGGGATTTCTTCCGAGGCTGCACTGCTGGAGAGCCTGATTCGCGGCAGGGATGTTCCGGAATTTCCGTTTCATCGCGCCGGGGCGGAACGGTCCAATATGGATGATGAAACTTACCGGGAGATGGTCAGGCAGGGTATCGCGCACTGCAAGCGCGGGGACGTTTTCCAGATTGTCCTGAGCCGCCGTTTCCGGCAGCCTTTCCAGGGCGATGAGTTCAACGTGTACCGGGCCCTTCGGAACATCAACCCGTCGCCCTACCTTTTTTTCTTTGACTATGGCGATTACAAGCTGATGGGTTCATCGCCCGAAAGCCAGCTGATCATCCGTAATGGGGTGGCGGTGGTGCACCCCATCGCCGGTACTTTCCGCAGAAGCGGAGATGACGAAACAGACCAGCGTGAAGCGGCCAGGCTGCTGCAGGATGCCAAGGAAAACGCCGAACATGTTATGCTGGTTGACCTGGCACGGAATGACCTGAGCCGCTTATGCGACGAAGTGGAGGTAGCGCATTTCCGGCAGGTGCATTACTATTCGCACGTGATACACCTTGTCAGTGAAGTAAAAGGCAAGGTTCGTCCCGGAACAAATCCATTCCAGTTGCTGGCCCTTACATTCCCGGCAGGCACCCTGAGCGGTGCTCCAAAAATCAGGGCCATGGAACTGATCAACCAGCTCGAACCCACGCGTAGGTCATGGTATGGCGGCGCCCTGGGGTACGTAGGCTTCGACGGATCCTGCAATCATGCCATCATGATTCGCAGTTTTTTAAGTCGCGATAATACCCTTACCTGCCAGGCCGGCGCCGGCATCGTGGTGTCCAGCGACCCACAGAAGGAACTGGAAGAAGTGAGCCATAAGCTGGGGGCTTTGAAAAAAGCCATTGAAGGCGCAGAAAGGATAGGGGCAGTCACTAACCTATAGTCATTCACTTTTAGCCAATTCAATATATTACCGTCAACCGTCAACTGTCAACCGTGAATGTACAACCCAGCATACTGGTATTCGATAACTACGATTCCTTCACCTACAACCTCGTGCACCTGGTGGAGAAGATAATGGGTCGGAAGACGGAAGTGCACCGGAACGACCGGATACCGCTCGACCAGGTAGAGGCTTTTGATAAAATCATCCTGTCGCCGGGGCCGGGCATTCCTGAAGAAGCGGGCCTGTTGCTCCCGCTGATCAAGCGTTTTGCGCCCACAAAAAGCATCCTGGGTGTATGCCTTGGGCACCAGGCCATCGGGCAGGCCTTCGGGGGAAGGCTGGTGAACCTGGATACGGTTTACCATGGAGTGGCTACGCCGGTCTTCATTGAGGAAGGGCTGGAGGCTAAGGAAACAGGAAACGACTGGTTCACAGGACTGCCCCGCGAAGTCGTCGTGGGACGTTACCATAGCTGGGTGGTATCGGCGGAAGGATTCCCGGAAGAACTTGAAATTACGGCCATGGATAATCGACAATATATCATGGCCCTCCGGCACAGGACCTATGATATCCAGGGGGTGCAGTTTCACCCGGAGAGCATCCTGACGCCGGGAGGAGAGGCGATGATGAGGAACTGGCTTGGGAAAAGTGAGAAGTGAAAAGTTAGGCCTCCTGTTACCATGAACCATGAACCACGAACCATGAACTTTTTCTTATGAAAGCATATTTACAGATCCTGTTCGAGCACAAGACCCTTACCCGGGAGCAGGCGCGCGAGGTACTGGTCAATATCGGTAAGGGAGTGTACAACGAACATGAGATTACCGCTTTCATGACGGTCTATCTCATGCGGACGATTACCATCCCGGAACTGCAGGGTTTCAGGGATGCGTTGCTGGAGCTTTGTGTGCCGGTAAAACTGAACGGCAGCAAGGTCCTTGACATCGTTGGTACCGGGGGCGATGGGAAAAACACCTTCAATATCTCCACCCTGGCATGCTTTATCGTTGCGGGTACGGGACAGAAAGTGGCCAAGCACGGCAATTACGGCGCATCGTCGGTCAGCGGCGCTTCCAATGTAATGGAACAGTTAGGGTATCGGTTCAAGAATGATGAATTGTCCCTTGAGAAGGAACTGGACGAGACCAATATCTGTTTCCTGCATGCGCCCCTGTTCCACCCGGCCCTGAAAACGGTAGGCCCCATCCGGCGCAACCTGGGTATGAGAACATTCTTCAACATGCTCGGCCCGATGGTGAATCCAGCCACGCCAGCCTACCAGCTGGTAGGCGTTTACAGCCTGGAGATGGCCAGGATATACAATTACCTCTTGCAGGAAAATGGAACGTCTTTCACGATCATCCATGGACTGGATGGCTACGATGAGATTTCCCTGACCAATGACACCAAGGTAATCACGCGCGAGGGAGAATACATCATGACCCCTGAACAACTGGGCAGGAGAAGGGTTTCCCAGTCGGATATAGAAGGTGGCAGGACCCCCGAAGAAGCCGCGGCCATTTTCCTGCAAATACTGAAAGGCGGTGGCAGTTGGGCGCAAAATGCGGTAGTCCTCGCCAACGCGGCCATGGGCCTGCACGCCACGGGCAGTTACGCCACCTATGATGATGCATACCAGGCTTCGGTGGAGAGCCTGGACAGCGGGAAGGCTTATGGTGTTTTACAATCACTGATCAAGATGCAATCCTGATACATGGCAGAAGACAAAAAGAACATACTGGAAAGGATTGTGGAAAGGACACGCGCCACGGTTCAAATAAGGAAGGGGCTGATGCCTCCGGCGGTATTGGAGCGATACCCTTTTTTCAACCGGCAGCCGCTGGCTATTTCAGACCGGTTGAAAGCAGGAATGGGTAATGGTATCATTGCGGAGTTCAAACGCCAGAGTCCTTCAAAGGGGGTGATCAATGCCGCTGCGGACCCTGTGGAAGTGGCCACAGCCTATGCCCGTTATGGCGCCAGCGCCATTTCGGTACTCACAGATGAACCTTTCTTCGGTGGATCCATGGACGACCTGATGCGTGTCAGGGAAGCTGTGGATATTCCTGTGCTGCGCAAGGACTTTATCATCGATGAATACCAGGTTTTGGAAGCGAAAGCGATCGGGGCAGACCTGGTCCTGCTGATCGCCGCCTGCCTGTCTTCAGCGGAGGTTAAACAACTGGCGGCCTTCGCGCGGAACCTTGGCCTGGAAGTACTGCTGGAACTGCATGACAGCGAAGAACTTGGACATATTTGTGAAAACGTCAACCTGGTAGGCATCAATAACCGCAGCCTGAAAACTTTCGATGTGGACCTGCAACGGAGCCTTGATATGGCTGCCCGGATACCGGGCTCCTACCTGAAAGTAGCCGAAAGTGGAATCCACAACATTGACCAGGTCAAGTTGTTTCAGTCAAATGGATTCAGCGCATTCCTGATGGGCGAACATTTTATGAAAGAGGCGGATCCCGGCGAAGCGTTCCGGAGGCTCGCGTCACAATTATAATAGGAAGTGTATGCGGATAAAAGTATGTGGTATGACCAGGCTCGACCAGATTGCCGCGCTCGACGAGATGGGCGTTGAATTTGCGGGCCTGATCTTTTATCCTAAATCGCCCCGGTATATCAAGCGCTTCCACCTGAGTGCGATAGACCTGAAAAGGGAAAAGCTGCAGATCAGCCGGGTGGGGGTCTTTGTCAATGAAACGGCGGAAGAGATCCTGCGCGTCGTGGATGAATGGAGACTGCATATGGTCCAGTTGCACGGGGATGAAAGCCCCAAGTTCTGCGAGCAGATCAGTGATCATATCACCACCATCAAAGCATTCAGGATCGGGAAAAATGAAAATATCGACTGGAAGATCCATCCCTACCGGGAATGCGTGGACATGTTCCTGTTTGATACCGTTGGGGTAAGCTATGGTGGGAATGGTGAGCAGTTCGACTGGAAACTGCTGGAGGAGTCAAATATCCGGAAGCCATTTTTTCTCAGCGGTGGAATTGGACCGGAGGATGGGAAAAGGGTCCTGGAGTTCGCAGCGGGACAGCGGGACTTGTTTTCCCTGGATGTCAACAGTCGCTTTGAAACCGCCCCCGGCATCAAGGACATCAGTCTAGTACGTCAGTTTGTTGAGGCCATTAAACAATAGATAGAAAAATAACGCCAAACAATGAATTGCAGGAATTGTGGTTCGATCGTACAGGAGAAGTACTGCGGGAATTGCGGGCAGAAGTCCTCTGTGGGTCGCATTACATTCAACTCCTTATGGCATGAGGTCGCTCATTTTTTCACCCATATGGAGTCCGGCTTCCTCTTCACGTCCTGGCAAATGTTGGTTGCCCCGGGGAATGCGGCCATTCAATACCTCGATGGTAAACGGAAAACCTACCAGCCGCCGGTATCTTATTTCCTGATCTGGACAACGGCCTACATGCTGCTGCTGTATTGGGTGGAGAAAGCCTTTGGGGAGAACGTGGTGATTGATTACCGGGCTTATTTCGGAACCCCGGTGTCCACCCGTTTTGCGATCAGTCACCTGAGTGTTGTACTGGCCGTGATGATCCCGGTGCAGGCGGTTTTCTTTTTCTTTATCATTACTCGCCGGATCTATACATTCCCGGAGACGATGGCGGTGGTCTTCTATGCTCTTGGTTCCATCATACTCTGCCAGGTTTTATTTGTATTCCTGGCAGTGGTTCTGTACGGTATCAGCGGGAATCATCTCAGCCTGGCAAGTTCAGACGTTTTCAAGGTTTTCTACATCAGTTGGTTTCTGATTGATTTTGTGCGGCGGTTGGCTCTCCGCAAGCGGTGGCTTCGGGCTTTTCTTTGCGCCTTAGGGGCGTTCGGCGCGTTTTCGGCCTGGCGATTGTGGGGCTTGCCCTTGGTTTTGAAAGCCCTGTTCCCCGGTCATTTGTAAACTAAATCTGAATCATTAATTATAAATATATCCATGCAAGTAAAAACATTCCAGAAACCAGACGCACGCGGATACTATGGGCAGTTCGGGGGCGCCTTCATCCCGGAGATGCTGCACCGGAATGTGGAAGAGCTCCAGCGGCGATACCTGGACATCATCGTCGAGGCGTCCTTCCAGCAGGCGTTCAGTGATTTGCTCCGCGATTATGTAGGGAGGCCCACGCCGCTGTTCCATGCGGAGAGGCTCAGCGAAAAGCATGGCACCCGTATATACCTGAAAAGGGAAGACCTTTGTCATACCGGGGCGCATAAGATCAACAATACGATAGGCCAGATTCTTTTGGCGAGAAAGCTGGGTAAGACACGCATCATTGCCGAAACCGGCGCGGGACAGCACGGGGTGGCCACCGCCACCGTCTGTGCATTGAAGGGGATGGAATGTATCGTCTATATGGGCGAGAAGGATATTGAACGCCAGGCCCCGAATGTGGCCCGCATGAAAATGCTGGGGGCAACCGTTGTGCCGGCCACAAGTGGAAGCAAAACGCTCAAAGATGCCACCAATGAGGCTATTCGCGACTGGATAAACAATCCCGTAGATACCCACTATATCATCGGCAGCGTGGTAGGCCCGCATCCTTACCCGGATATGGTAGCACGCTTCCAGAGTGTAATCTCGGAAGAGACTCGCAAGCAGCTGCAGGAAAAAAACGGCAGCCCCCTGCCCACCCATGTGGTGGCCTGTGTAGGAGGCGGCAGCAATGCGGCCGGCGCCTTCTATCATTTCCTGGATGAGCCCTCCGTACAGCTCGTGGCGGTGGAAGCTGCGGGCCATGGCGTACACAGCGGGTTGAGTGCGGCAACAACCCAACTCGGTAAACCCGGCATCCTGCATGGCAGCATGAGCCTCCTGATGCAAACGGAAGACGGGCAGGTGATCGAGCCGCACAGCATCTCGGCCGGACTTGATTATCCCGGAATCGGTCCCCTGCATGCCAACCTCTTCGCCAGTGGCCGGGGATCGTTTCTCAGCGCTACGGACCAGGAAGCCCTGGATGCGGCTTTTGAGGTAGCGAGACTCGAAGGGATCATCCCCGCGCTCGAAACCGCCCATGCGTTTGCCGCCCTCGACCAGTTGAATTTCCGGCCGGATGATGTGGTAGTGGTATGCCTGAGCGGAAGGGGCGATAAAGACCTTGCAGCCTATATGACAGAGATGGAGGGAAGAAGTTAGAAGTTGGATTTTAGAAGTCGGAAGTTCATTGCCACGAACCACGAACCACGAACCATGAACCATGAACCGTCAACCGTCAACCGACATCCGTCAACCAAAATAACTCATGTCAAGAATACAATCGCTTTTTGACCGTAAAAAGCAACATGTCCTCAACGTCTATGTTACGGCCGGATATCCTGAACTGGGTAGTACACTCATTGTGATGAAAGCACTGCAGGAAGCCGGTGTTGATCTCATAGAACTCGGTATGCCCTACAGTGATCCGCTGGCAGACGGCCCGGTCATCCAGGCCTCCGGTGCGCGCGCCATTCACAATGGCATGACCATTCCGGTTTTGTTCCGCCAGTTGAAAGAGATGCGGAGCGATATCCGGGTACCCGTGGTTCTGATGGGCTATATGAACCCGGTGATGCAGTATGGCTTTGAGCGGTTCTGCCAGGATGCGGCCGAGGTGGGGGTGGACGGGCTGATCCTCCCTGATCTGCCGGAGTATGAATTTGAACAGGTATACGGTCCCGTTATGAAGAAGTACGGGCTTGATTTCATCTTCCTCGTCACCCCGGAAACCAGCGAGGAAAGGGTGCGTCATCTCGACAGGCTAAGCACCGGTTTCCTGTACGCGGTGTCTTCTTCATCCACAACGGGCAAGGACCAGGACATGCATGCCATTGCCGGCTATCTCCGCAGGCTGCAGGGGTACGGGCTTAAGAATCCCATCCTGGTGGGATTTGGCATCAAGGACAGAGAAAGTTTCCAAAGAGCCTGTGCATATGCGTCGGGTGCCATCATCGGAACCGCCTTCATCCGGTCCCTTGAGCAGGCGCAAGACCTTACCGCCGCCACACACACATTCATCAAACAAGTCTTATCCTGATCCGGATGGAACTAGCGATCATAAAATACAATGCAGGAAATATTCAATCCGTTCTCTATGCCCTGGAGCGGATCGGGATGCAGGCAACCGTGACGGATGATCCAGAAGCCATTCGATCGGCCGAACGGGTGATTTTTCCAGGTGTTGGCGAGGCTTCTTCCGCGATGCAATACCTGCGGGAGCGAAAACTCGATGAACTGATCCTGGGCCTTCGGCAGCCGGTACTGGGTATCTGCCTGGGCATGCAGCTCATGTGCCGTTTTTCAGAGGAAAACAATACCACCTGTTTGGGCATATTCAACGAAGACGTCAGGCGATTCCAATCCTCGTCCAGGGACTTTAAAATTCCGCAGATGGGCTGGAATACCATTACGGGTCTAAAGACAGGCTTGTTCCAGGACGTGCCGGAAAGCAGCTATTGCTATTTCGTGCACAGTTTTTACGCTTCGTTGGGGCCACATACGATCGCAGTCACGGATTATATACATCCATACAGCGCCGGTTTGCATCGTGATAATTTCTATGGCGTGCAGTTCCACCCGGAAAAAAGCGCCGCGATAGGGGAAAAGATCATTCGAAACTTCCTGGAAATATGAAAGCGGATTTTGAAATTATTCCGGCCATAGACCTGATCGATGGGCAATGTGTGCGACTCACAGAAGGCGATTACGCGCAAAAGAAAGTGTACAATCGCAATCCCCTCGACGTAGCGTTGAAGTTTGAAGGAATCGATTACAAGGCATACGGGTTTGTCGGTTGATTTCGGCGGTGGGGTTAAAACGGACGAAGACGTACAGCGGATCCTGGATGCCGGCGCGCATTGGGTAACCGTGGGCAGTATCGCCGTAAAAGACGAAAATCGGCTGCTTTCCTGGTTTGAACAATATGGCGCGGAAAAATTTTTCCTCGGTGCCGATGTGAAGCAGGAAAAGATTGCGGTGGGTGGTTGGCTGGAAACCACATCGATCGACTTGTTGCCCTTTCTCTCAAAATACCAGGCCCATGGTGTTCAGTACCTGTTCTGTACGGATGTCAGTAAAGATGGTAGAATGGAAGGACCTTCGATAGCGCTTTACCGGAAGATCATCCAAAACCTGCCCGGCGTGCAATTGGTGGCCAGTGGTGGGGTTAGTTCCATGGCTGATGTCCACGCCCTCCAGGACCTCGGCTGTAAAGGGGTCATCCTGGGTAAGGCGATTTATGAAGGTAGGGTGCGATTGGAGGAATTGGTTTAGTGGTTGACGGTTGACGGTTGACGGTTGACGGTTGACGGTTGACGGTTGACGGTTGACGGTTGACGGTTGACGGTTGACGGTGCGATTTGGTCTCGCAAGGTAGATGAAAGTTGGATGCTTACATGTCAGAGATTACAGTGTTTTCAGTGGGCGATCTTGAACGCTCAACCGTAAAAACGAATAAGGATACATGCTTACAAAAAGAATTATACCCTGCCTTGACATAAAGGACGGGCGTACCGTGAAGGGAACCAATTTTGTGGACCTGCGGGATGCCGGAGACCCGGTGGAGTTGGGAGCACGCTATGCCGCGGAAGGTGCGGATGAACTGGTGTTCCTGGACATCACGGCTACACATGAAAAAAGAAAAACGCTCAGTGAACTCGTGAATCGCATCGCCCATCATATCAACATACCCTTCACCGTTGGCGGTGGTATTTCCAGTGTGGAGGATGTGAAAGTGCTGTTGCAGAACGGTGCGGACAAGATATCCGTTAACACTTCGGCATTCAAACGCCCGGATCTCATTCGTGAATTGTCGTCCGAATTCGGCAGCCAGTGCGTGGTGGTGGCGATTGATACAAAGCTGGAACCGGATGGTGAATGGTATGTATATCTAAACGGCGGCAGGGTAAAGACGGAAACGAAGTGCATCGATTGGGCGCGAAAAGCCGTGGAACTGGGTGCTGGCGAAATTCTCCTTACGTCCATGAATCACGACGGGACCAAACAGGGTTTCGCTTTGGACATTACCCAAAAACTATCCGCGGAATTACCCGTTCCCGTCATTGCATCAGGCGGCGGCGGAACCATGGAACACTTTGATGCCGTTTTTCGGGAAGCACATGCAGATGCAGCCCTCGCCGCGAGCATTTTTCATTTTCGTGAAATCGGTATTGGGGAACTTAAGGAATACCTTCGTGGAAAGGGAATTCCCGTACGCTCCTGATCAAGAACCGTCAACTGTCAACTATCAACCGTCAACGCTCAACTATGAATATAGATTTCGCCAAATACCCGGACGGACTCGTACCTGCCATCATCCAGGATAACCAGACACAGAGGGTACTGATGCTCGGCTTTATGAATGAAGCGGCACTGGCTAAAACCATGGAAACGGGAAAGGTGACTTTTTTCAGTCGCGCTAAGAACCGCCTTTGGACCAAAGGGGAGGAGAGTGGGAATTTCCTGGAACTGCGCTCCATAACGCCGGATTGTGACCGAGACACCCTGCTCGTGAAAGTCCATCCGCTGGGCCCGGTGTGTCATACAGGGTCTGATACCTGTTGGAATGAGCGCAATCATCCGGAGGATTTCCTGCAATACCTGGAAGATGTTATCCGTTTAAGGAAGGAGAGTTCAGATGAGAAATCCTATGTGCGTCAGCTCTTTAAGAAAGGGATCAACAAGATCGCGCAAAAAGTGGGCGAGGAAGCCGTGGAGTTGGTTATCGAGGCAAAGGACAATGATCCCGACAAGTTCCTGAATGAAGCGGCGGACCTGCTTTTCCACTATTTGGTTTTGCTTAACAGTAAAGGTTATAATTTGCAATCCGTCAAAGACATTCTAAAACAAAGGCATTCTTCATGAAAAAGTGGTTGGTGGTTGCCCTCTCCGTACCCGTCCTGTCCTACGCCCAACAAGGCAGGGAATTTACGCTCAATGGATACCTGAAAGGCCTGCCGGAGCAGGCACAGGTTGTCCTGAAAAATGAAGACATCCAGCCGGAGGCATTGGCGGAAGGCAAGGCTGTAGGAGGAAAATTTGTCCTTAAGGGAACCATCATGGAGGCCAATCTCTATTACCTTACGGCGGAAGGCAGTCAACAACGCCTGTATTTGTTTGTGGAACCCGCCCAGATGACCGTTCTGGGACACAAGGATTCACTGAGCGTGGCACAGGTAACTGGTTCCAAATCCAATGTTGATTTCAATGAATTCAACAAGATTTTCAATCCCCTGTTCATGCGTGCCCAGACGCTCGCTCAACAGATCAACGGCGGCCAGCCGGACCCGGAAGGCAAAATGCGCCGGGAATACGAAACCATCATTGCCGATATCAACAGCAAAACGGACCAGTTTATAGCCCGCCATAAATCCTCCGTGGTCTCCGCTTTTGCCATCATGGTTATGACCCAGTTGGCGGAAGATGTTTTTGTGACGGAGAAACGCTATGTCTCCCTGGATCCTTCGGCCCAGCAAACGTATTTCGGGAAAATGCTCCAGCAGCATATCACGGAAGGCAAGATCGGGGCTATCGGAACGGAAGCCATCGATTTTATTCAGAACGATACTACAGGAAGGCCTGTCAGTCTTTCCTCCTTCCGTGGAAAATATGTGCTTGTTGATTTCTGGGCCAGCTGGTGCAAGCCCTGCCGCATAGAAAATCCCAATGTGGTGGAGGCGTACAGAAAGTACAGCGGAAAGAATTTCACCGTGCTGGGCGTTTCGCTTGACCGTGCGCGTGATCCATGGATCCAGGCCATCAAGGACGACAGGCTTACCTGGACGCATGTCAGCGACTTAAAATTCTGGAACAATGAGGCTGCCGCTAAATACAGGATCAGCAGCATCCCCCAGAACTTCCTCGTGGGGCCCGACGGGAAAATCATCGCGAAGAACCTTCGTGGAGAGGAACTCCAGGAGCGCCTGGCAGCACTGCTTCATTAAAACATAGTGATCGGCTCAGCCAATAAAAAAAGGACTGTCTCAGACAGTCCTTTTTTTGTGTATCGCAATGGCGATTAGAATATGTAGCGGATGCCAAACTGTGCCTGCCATACATCGGCGAGGGAAGTGCCGCGACGGTAGGTTTCATAGCTCAGGCTGTTGCTGACCGTGTTCATGCGGTAGATCGGGGCACCCGTAGTGGTGTTGTAACCACGGGCAGCTAATGGCGATGTATTATTAACTACATAGCCAACACCCCATGCTGAGTTAAACAGGTTGCCGATGTTGAATACGTCTGCACGCAACTGGATGGTGTGGCGGTTTTTGCCGATGTTGGTGAAAAGTTCCACCATGGCGCTCAGGTCAAAGCGGGTAACCATCGGAAGCAGCAAACCATTGCGTTCAGCATATTGTCCGCGGCGGTTCCGCAGGTAGGGGTCCTGCTGAATGAAGGCTTCAAATGCATCTGCCTGTGCCTGCACCGTGTACGTGACGGTTTGGTTGTTCACCGTTGCCGTATACTGCTGGAAGTTCATTTCAGTCTTGTCGCGCGGAACATAAATCAGGTCATTGCCTGCGATGCCATCGCCGTTCAGGTCGCCGGAAACGGTATACGAGGTCCTGCCCTGGTTTTCCGAATTGCCATAGAGGGTAACCTGGAAGGCAGCGGTTTTGAAAATTTCCGTGCGATAGCCAAGATAACCTACGATCCTGTGGCGGATATCATTGTTGCTGAAAGCGATATCCACGTCGTTGTTGCCCCTGATGCTGCGGTTGTCCCTCCAGCTGGAGAAGGCGATGGAACCCGCGCTGATAAAGTCTTTCGAACTTCCGTAGTTATAGGCAAGCATGAAGCCTAATCCCTGCGCACGAATGGGTTTCTCAATCTTCGCGGTTGCCATGAAGGAACCACCATAAGGACCGCTCTTCATAACCGTAGCGTCCGTGATCTTGGGGTTTATACGGACGGCGTTGTTAAATGCTGCGCCACTCAGCAACTGGCCATTGCTTCCGAAAGTCGGGAAACGGGGCCTGTTGTCTGGGCCGCCAAAGGTTGCCGTGGGAGTCTTCAGGTTGCCGTTGTAATAGTAAACGTTGTTGATGCTCTGGGTGAAGATCAACTCGGCAGAAGCGATGATGCCTGCACCCACGTTCTGGTCAACGGCCAGGTTAGCACGGAACACCTGCGGGAACCGGAATTCCTTCTCTGTGGTGGCGATATTATAGGATGGTGCCGGCTGGCCGGGGTTGGTGATCTCAGGAATATTGGCGGTTACGTCAGGGCTGAAAGGATATACCCGTGTGTTGTCAGAGGTGAGAGAGCCACTCTGCACACCGTTGTTGCCAATCTGGTTGCTGATCCACACAAAAGCAGGCCTGCCGGAGAAAAGACCAAGTCCGCCGCGGATCTGTGTTTTCCGGTTACCGAACACGTCGTAGTTGAAACCAAAACGGGGGTTGATCATCAACTTGGTGGAGGGCAATTCGGAGGTGCTGAGTTTCTTGGGTTTTCCTTCTTCATCCACGAAAGTGTAGCCGTCAACTTCTGTGTTCACGAAGCCGGAGCCACCGAAGAAGGGAATATCGAAGCGGACACCATAGGTAAGGTTCAATTTCTCTTCCAGGGTAATTTCATCCTGGATGTAGAAGCCGAGGTTATAAGCCTTGGTTACTGCATTCCAAAGGGAGCCACCAGGCATATTGCTATAGGTCAGCGAATAGCGCCTGAGGTTAACCGGGTTGGTGGCCATGCTATTGTCTGCCAGCCATGCATTGGCGGAAGCGTAGAAACTGTCCAGGTTATGGAACACATACTGCCCGTTAACGGTGGGGGTGAACTGGTTGAAGAATTCGAAGGACTCAAAGTTCATCCCAACGGAAAGAGTATGCTTGCCCAGGTAACCGGTGAGGTTGTCAGAAAACTGCCAGGTGTCTGTATCCAGGATGTTGTTGGGTGTAAACGGCTCGGAACCGAAGGCGATATAGTTCCGGTCATTCCCATCGAGGATGTCCACCGTAGGGAAGGTGAGGGCTTTCTCCTTGCGGTAGTCGCGGTTGGCGGTATAACCGAAGATCAACTCATTGCTCCACTTATTGCTGAACCGGCTGTTCAACTGGAGGATACCGGAGTAGATATCGTTGTTGATTTCATAGTTGGAATTCTCATAGTTCATGCCAAAGAGGTTGCCGTTCCTGCCGCCGAATGAACCGGAGCTGGACATTGGCACGTCACGCTTGGATTTCAGGATATTTCCGCGGAGGCTGAGCCTGTGCCTGTCGTTGATGTTCCAGTCGAGTTTCAGGAGGGCCTTGTCGCTCTGGGTGTTGAGTGAATAATTCTCATATCCCCCGGTGACATAGCCGAAATTCTCTTCGAGATATTTGGAAAGGTTATCGAGGTCGGTTGCCAGAACCCTGGTGGTATTGCCGCCTGAGCCCTGTCCGCGGTCGGCCGTAAACTGGGTTCCCGGGTCCGTTCTGCGTTCCGCCTCGTAGTTGACGAAGAAGAAGAGTTTGTTTTTGATGATCGGGCCGCCGATGCTTGCACCATACTGCTTAACGTCAAATGCGGCGGTGACTACATCCTGGTCGCCTTTATCCCCGGCCTTGGTACCAACCAGGTTTTCATTCCTGAAATTGTAGAAAGCGGAACCATGGAAAGTGTTCGTACCACTCCTGGTGACAGCGTTGATGGAAGCACCCGTAAATCCAGCGTCTTTCAGCGTATATGGCGAAAGGTTGACCTGGATTTCCTCGAGGGCATCGAGAGAGATCGGGGTGGAGTTGGTCTGGCTGCCGGGCAGTGCCTGCAGGCCAAATGAGTTATTGAAGATCGACCCGTCGATCGTCAGGTTGATGAAACGGTTGTCCTGGCCCGCGAAGGAGGTACCGTTGGCCTGGGGGGTTAAACGGGTGAAGTCCGTAATACTCCTGTTCAGCGTGGGCGCTGATGCCAGCACCCTGCGGCCAATATTGGTGGATGCACCCTTCCTGTCTTTAGAAATGAGTGATTTCGTGCGGGTACTGGTAACAACCACTTCCTGCAATTGCTTATTGGTAGGGATCAGCGCTATGTCCACACGGGTGGGCTCACCCAATGATACGGTGATATCGCCCAACACCTGTTGTTCAAATCCAACATAGGAGCTTGTAACCCTGTACGGACCGCCGATGCGGAGGGCCGGCAGATTGAAACGACCATCGGCGCCGGTGGTTGCCCGGTACCGGGTGCCGGAGGGTTCATGTACGGCTTCTACGGACGCACCGGTCAGTCCCCTGCCATCCGCGCTACTGGTCACAAATCCCACAATGGATCCTGTGGTTACCTGGGCAAATGCCGCCGCATTGATGAGCAGCGCCACCAGGAGATTCATACAGACTTTTCCCATAATAATTTAGAATTTTTGCAGCGGCAAAGATGCAGATTAATGATTAACAATACGGGCTTAAATGTTAACAAATTTTAACTTCTGACCTGCATTTAGCGGATTGTAAAGGAATACTTGCGATTCTTTTAAAATCATTAAACATCCCGGCTACTCGTTGTTTAAATCTTAATTTTGCCAAAATGAAGCGCATGCTGGATTCGATCGAAAGTGCCATAGAAGATATCCGGAAGGGAAAGATGGTAATTGTGGTGGACGATGAGGACAGGGAAAACGAGGGCGATTTTGTCACCGCGGCCCGAAATGTTACCCCGGAGGTGATCAATTTCATGTCAAAATACGGGCGTGGCCTGATCTGTGCCCCCCTGCCGGAAGACCGCTGCGAGGAGCTTGGACTGGAGCTGATGGTGAATAATAACACAGCCCTCCACGAAACGGCGTTTACGGTTTCGGTTGATCTCCTGGGCCATGGCTGTACAACGGGTATCTCCGCCCACGACCGGTCTAAAACGATCCAGGCCCTGATAGATCCTGCCACCAAACCCTCAGACCTGGGACGCCCGGGTCATATTTTCCCGCTCAGGGCTAAAAGGGGGGGCGTCTTGCGCCGTACCGGCCATACGGAGGCAACCGTTGACCTTGCCCGGCTGGCCGGGTTTGAGTCGGCTGGCGTACTGGTGGAGATCATGAACGAAGACGGAAGCATGGCCCGTTTGCCTGAACTGGAGAAAATGGCGAAACAGCTCGATATGAAGCTGATCTCCATTAAGGACCTGATTGAATACCGCCTCCAGACAGATTCCCTGATTGAAAAGGTTGTGGAAGTGGACATGCCCACCAAATATGGTCATTTTCGCCTGTTGGTTTTCCGGGAGCGTAATAACCCCCAGGGGCTGGAGCATCTCGCGTTGATAAAAGGCAGTTGGGAAAAAGACGAGCCGATCCTGGTGAGGGTACATTCATCCTGTTTTACAGGCGATATCCTGGGATCTCTTCGCTGTGATTGCGGGGAGCAACTGCACTGCGCGATGGAAATGGTGCAGGCAGCCGGGAAGGGCATCGTGCTATATATGAACCAGGAAGGAAGGGGCATCGGGCTGGTGAACAAACTCAAAGCATACAAACTCCAGGAAGAAGGCCTCGATACCGTGGAAGCGAACCTGCACCTTGGCTTCCCGATGGACCAGCGCGATTATGGTCTCGGCGCACAGATCCTCCGTTACCTGGGAATTACAAAAATTCGACTCATCAGCAACAATCCCCGGAAAAGGGCCGGGCTGAAAGGGTATGGCCTGGAAATCGTAGATTCAGTGCCCATCCGCATCGAACCCAATCCCCATAACGAGAAATATCTCGAGACAAAACGGGATAAGATGGGACATGTATTGTGAAGTGGGAAGTTCGATTTGGGATTTTGGAAGTAAGGCGATTTTGAATGGTGAATAATGTTTCCAAAATCCCGGTTCCGAAATCCTAAATATTACTTGTGTAAGGTTGCTGAACTACTGCTATCCGTCACCACTAACTCTTCCTGTTTTCTTTTTTTCCTGGGAAGAAGGTAGTCAAATTCCGTGCGGTAGGAGATATTGCCGCCCGTGCGGTCACGCCTTCCGGAGGTAGACAATGCATCAAAACTGCTCCTGTAAAAAAACGAAGTCCGGAACTTGCCGTCGGGCGTGATCTTGTATTCGACGGTTACATCCGGCAGGAAAAGGAAGGCCTGGGAACCTGTGGCAGACCGGTTGCCTGTTGAAAAATTGAAGTCGCTGCCGAAGGTAATCACCAGCTTGTCGTTCAAAAGACTTTTGATAAACTCGAGGCTTACGTTCTCCCTGTAATCGCCGGATGTGGTGGAAGGGTCCTGGGGGGTGGTGCCGGTGGTGGTAGCTGAAATCCGGGAATAGTTAAAATTCACATCCATCGAAGATCCGAGGATTTTGTAGAAAAAGTTCTGTACGCTGCTCGCCAGGATACTATTGATAACACCGGAAATGGTATTGTTAATCAGTTCCTGGTTGATATCACTGGAAACGATGGCAGCCTGCGGGGCAAAACTCTTGAAGACGATCAGGTAGGTGGATTGTTTGCTCACTTCCAGCGGGTCCCGGTTGATGGCCTTCAGCCTGGAATCCACCGTGGGATTGCTTTTTACGGGACTGTTCGCGGGCAGGATGATTTCGAAACTGGGATTGGGCTGGCTGAGGGTGCCGGTAAGCTTGCACTGTACAAGCACATCGCTGATCTCCCGGAGTATGTCTGAACTTACACCGGAAACCGTTGCACTGTTGGCATCCCCGAAGAGGGAACTCATCCGCACCTGTTCTGCCGTGTAGCTGGCCTGGATATTTATTTCCGCATCATAGGGATCACCACTCCAGCTGATATAACTTCCGGAACCCGGCTCAAGAACAAAAGGTTTCTTGAATATATCCTGGAAATTGAAATTGTAATTCCCCCGTTCAATATTGTACCTGCCATTTAACGTAAGTGCATCGTGCGTGGCCGTATGTATTTTGATGCTTCCATTTCCCCGCGCAGAGATCACGTCACCACTCAATTCATCCAGGACAACATTCATT
>JALOMP010000251.1 GCA_025455365.1 Chitinophagaceae bacterium
CCGTTGCGAAGGGTCAGGTAACCAAAACGTGCCTGGTCGTATGCATGGATAAACATGCCGCCGCCCCAGTGTGAGCCACCGGAGACCGATTGTACCAGCTGCCCGTCCAGTACCACCCAGGAATTCTCATAGCCTGTCCAGCGCCAGCTGCTGGATGCACCGATCGGGTCCATCAGTTTTTCCTTGAGAACCTGCGGTAAAGGCCTGCGCCAGATATTCAGCAGGGCCAGGGCGAGGACATTTACGCGGGTATCGTTGTACTCATATACGCCGCCTGGTTCGTTTCGCGGCCGGGTTTTCCAGGTGGCCGCATCACCCGAAGGCCGGTCGGCCCAGTCGGGCTTTCCCCACAGGGTTCCTTCCCAGTCGCTCGTCTGCCGCAGGAGATGCTCCCATTCGATTTTACGGTTATGGGTACCCGAAAAAAGATCGATCACATCGGTCGCACCCAGTTCATCGGCTTTGTCCAATACCGGGATAGGTCGATAGGGTATCACGGGCGCCTGCGTTTCCCATACTTTCTGGCGGGTATCCGGGATCAGCCCGCTGTCGAACGCGAGGCCCGCCACGCTGGAAAGAAAACTTTTCGCCACGCTGAACGTGAGATCCACGCGCCAGGGATCGCCCCATTCCGCTGCCACATATCCTTTGTAGATGATGATTCCGGAGGCGGGCCCACGTTCCTTCATCGGCCCTACGGGGTAACCGAAAGGTTCCCTGCCAAAAGCGCTCTGGTAGTGGGCCTCCCGCAGGTCGCGGGGTGCTTTTGATTCCTTTTCCACGGCGAAACGGATCGCCTGCCCCAGGGCGGCGGTATCCATGCCCAGGGCCTTCGGATCCTTCTTTTCCCATTGTCCCGGTGGCGGGTAATAGGGATTTGACTGGGTGGACTGCGCACGAGACAGAATGGGCAGGAGCAGGGTTGGCCAAAACAGGATGAGCAGGCGTTGAATCATGTGAATTTCTTTACGAAAAGATACATTTCCTCAACGGTATGTGAACGTGGTCTGAAAAATGCGGAACTTACGGGCAAATCAGCACTGATTCCATGGCGAGACCCGGCAGGCTAGGCAATGACAGCGACGAAATCATCAAGGCGAAACTGAGCAAGGAAAACTGGAAGGATGCGCTTACGGTGTTCCGTTATATAAAGCCCTACAAATGGGCTTTTTTCGGAGGCCTGCTGGCGATCAGTCTCTCGAGTGTCACGACCCTGGCGCTCCCGTATTTTTTCAAACAACTCATCGACAGCGCCGATGCGCTGAGGCAGGGTAAGGAGGCGATTCCCACCGGAAGGATTGCTTTGTGGATGGTGGGCGTATTGGTGGCACAAGTGTTCCTGTCATTTTCACGGGTGTATTTATTCACCCGGGCGGGGGAAAACGCGCTGGCCGACCTGCGCAGCGATGTCTACCGGACGATGATCCGCCTGCCTATGGATTTCTTCGCCCAGCGCAGGGTTGGGGAGCTGAGCAGCCGGCTCAGCAGTGATCTCGGGCAGATCCAGGATGCCGTTACCTTCATGCTTGCCGAAATCATCCGCGGGGTGCTCACCCTGGTCATTGGCATCGGGCTGATCCTCTATCTATCGCCCAAACTCACGCTGGTCATGCTTTCTGTAATTCCGGTGGTGGTGATCATTGCCGTTGTTTTCGGCCGGTTCATCCGGAAGCTGTCCCGTAAAGCCCAGGATCAACTGGGTGATTCCAATACCATTGTCCAGGAATCCCTCCAGGGCATCGCCAACGTGAAATCATTTTCAAACGAGTGGTTTGAAACGGCACGATACAGCAACAGCCTGAAAAATGTAGTGGCCCTGGCCATGCAAAGTGGCAAGGCGAGGGGCATGTTTATTTCCTTTATGCTGTTCAGCCTCTTCGGGGCGATTATTCTCGTGGTATGGTTTGGCGTGGGACTGATGCAGCAGGGTGAGCTGAGCTTTGGCGATCTCACGGCCTTCGTGGTGTATACGTCCTTTGTAGGCGGTTCCATGGCCGGATTCGCGGACCTGTACAGCAATCTCCAGAAAACCCTCGGCGCCACCCAGCGTGTCCGGGAGATCCTGCGGGAGGAAACAGAACAGGTAAGTATACACGAAGAATCGGTACAGGAACCGTTCCGGATGCATGGTGATGTGGAATTCCGTCATGTGGCTTTTTCTTATCCCACGCGTCGTGAAGTACCGGTGTTGAGAGACATTTCACTGCATGCCCGCAAGGGACAGCAAATCGCGCTGGTGGGTCCGAGCGGGGCTGGTAAGTCTACCATCGCATCGCTTTTGTTGCGCTTTTATGAACCCGATACCGGCGGATTGTTTTTCGACGGGCGTCCCGCTTCGGAGATCCCTATTTCCCAGCTGCGCCTGCAGATGGCGGTGGTGCCGCAGGACATATTATTATTTGGCGGTACGATCCGGGAAAATATCGCCTATGGCAAGCCCGCTGCCAGCCAGGAGGAAATTGAAGAAGCCGCCCGTAAAGCGCACGCCCATGAATTCATCCAGACTTTTCCGGAGGCATATGAGACGGTGGTGGGCGAACGGGGGATCAAACTCAGTGGCGGCCAGCGGCAACGCATCGCCATCGCCCGCGCAATCCTGAAAGACCCGGTTATCCTCATCCTCGACGAAGCCACCAGTTCCCTGGACTCCGCATCGGAAGCACTGGTACAGGACGCCCTGGAAAACCTCATGAAGAACAGAACATCTTTCGTCATCGCGCACCGCCTGTCCACCATTCGCAATGCCCACCAGATCATCGTCCTGGAAAAAGGACTGGTACGGGAAAAAGGTACCCACGAGGAACTCATGTCTAATACGGACGGACTGTACAGCAGCCTGAGTCGTTTGCAACTCGACCTGGATTAGGAAATGGCCCGGATATTGCACGGGGAATTCATCCTTTGAATCCATCTCATATGCGATATATTCTGACAGTCATCTGTCTTGTTTCCGTGGCTTATGGCCAGATCAATGTACGACACCTCGGTGCCCTGGGCAATGGCGTCGCGGACGACTGGGCCGCCATCCAGAAAGCCCTGGATTCGGCCGCCAAAACATCCGGAATCGTATATGTACCACCTGGAAGGTACCGGATCAGTAAGCCACTCATGATTTACAACTGGACGGGAAAGCAGTATACCACCGTAACAGTGAAACTCTACGGTGATGACAACATGTGGAGCCGCGGGACGATGATCGCCGTGATCAAGCCCGATTTCAAAGACGGTTTTGCCCTGGGCATCCAGCAGGGCAAGGGTGTGATCGTGGAGGGGATATCCTTCCAGGGGCAATACCAGCCTCCGGCGATGAGCCAGGATTCCATGTACCGGCTATCGCTGGAAGCCTATGGTGATTTCACCGTGCGGCGAGACCGGTACAGTCCTTATGCGGCGGTTGTCGTAGACCCGTTTAGCGGGACGCCGCCCCAGGGAGGCGGTTATCCTCAAATGGGTTCCTGGTACCGGGGTCCTCAAACCCGGTCCGGTTCAACCGGTTGTCGTTTCAGGGATATGACCTTTTGGGGATTCGATGTGGGGGCTGTTACATCGCCCAACGGATTTACGCAGAATGCCGAGTTAATCACTTTTGAGAACATACGGGTTACGAATTGCCGGATTGGATTCGGCACTTCCCAGGCCCAGGAGAAAATGAACAGGATTATCAATGTGGGGGCATGGGGTGTAACCCATACACTTTTCGCATCCCCGTATTTTGGGTTCGGCCAGCCTGGACACTGGGTCATCGACGGGGTGAACACGGCCGGCCAGGTGGCGAACCTGGTACACCGTGCATCCACTGGTTTCTTTCCGCTGCATATGTATAATGTATTTGCGGAGAGCCTTGGCAGTATTGGCTATTGGCAAAGCGGTGTAGGCGACGCGATGCATAATTCAATCATCAACTTTATCTACCCGGACCAGGTAAAGGCCTACCATAGTTCCTTCAGCCAGGTGCTAGGCATCACTTTTAACAACTGCCATATCCGGTATTATGGACAATTGACAACACCTGTGGTGTTCGGGGCGAACTCCTCGGATCTGAAGTTTGTCAATTCCGTGTTTTATGTGCCGCCCGTTTGGGGCAGGCTGCCAGCGCAGACCGATACCGTGGATATGGGAGACTATATGCTTTTCAGGGGCGGATTCAAAACAGTTTATTTCCGGGATGGCAATAATATAAAAGTCAGGATCCCGATGAAGCGGTATACGGATATGGTTGTTGGAGATGCAGTGGTAATCGTCAATGGAAGTAATCGGAAAATTATCGGTGCGGCAAAAGTGGCACAGGTCGGCAAGGATTTTTTCGTCGTGGATTATATTTCCGCCCACCTGGACCAGTCAGTTCCATATTCTTACTATATCTATCGCAGCAAGCGGTCCGTTGAAACAATGAATACGATACAGGACGAAACCGGGAATCGTAAACAGCAGGAAATCATTAAATGAGCCATCAGCTCTAGTAAAACTGCCTGGAATCCAGTCTTGCAATTTCATACAATATTCCCTATAATTTATATTATGTTAAGTAGAATATTCAGAGATTCTAAACCTGGACCATGGTCTTGATAATCAGCTGCCACTCTGAATTGTTACAGGAATGATGTCTACTGCGTTTCCTGGCAGGTCCCCCCTGTTATTTGTAAACCACCCGGAAGCTGGTGTTGGCTGAGTTGGAGGCCTTCGTCTTAGATGTTACCGTAATATTGGTGACGCAGAATTTCTGCCCCACTTCCT
>JALOMP010000028.1 GCA_025455365.1 Chitinophagaceae bacterium
AGCCGGAAGGTCTCACTATCGGCAGGGTGGGCAATAAAACACTCCTGTTCGTGGCGCTGGAAAGGGCAGACGCATTTGTGATTTATGATGTCTCCAACCCGGTGAAACCTGCTTTCCTGCAGTGGATCGCATCCGGCGATGCCCCGGAGGGTATACTCTTCGTGGATGCAGCCGATAGTCCCAATAATAAAAGCCTGGTCATCGTCAGCAGCGAGAACGATGGTACGGTGCGGATATACAGCACGGATCAAATGGTACAATAGCAATCATATTAAGACGTCTGCACCCTTGTACACACCCGGGCATCCGCGTGATGCCCGGGCATTTTATCTGTACCTTCATTCTTTAACCCCTCGACATGAAAAAGTATCGCTTGCTTTTCCTGCTCTTTTTTTTAATTCCCGCCACCTTGTGTGCGCAGCTTCCCGCCCGGACAACCCTGCCCAACGGCTGGTCCATCTCCCCGGCCGGAAGGAGTTTTCCGTTGGGCGACCTGCCCCTGAACATTGCCGTGTCCGCCTCGGGGAAACTCATGGCCGTTACCAACAACGGGCAAAGTGTGCAGTCGCTCCAGCTGATTGACCCCCTGTCTGAAAAAGTGATGCACTCGATCATCATTCCGAAATCATGGTATGGCCTGAAATTCTCCGCCGATGAAAAGAAACTCTACGCTTCCGGCGGGCATGATAACTGGATCCTTGAATATGAAATAAAGAACAAACAACTGGTTTTAAAAGACAGCATCAAGCTGGGCGACAAATGGCCGAAAAAAATCGGTCCCGCGGGACTGGACATCGATGATGCGTCCCAAACCCTGTACGTGGTGACCAAGGAAAACAACAGCCTCTATGTGATCGACCTGAAACGGAAATCCGTAAAACAACAGGTTTCCCTGGGGGCCGAGGCCTATACCTGCCTCTTATCGCCCGATAAAAAAACGCTGTACATATCCCTCTGGGGCGGCGATAAAGTGCTCGTTTGGGATCTGCTGACGCAACGTAAAAAGGAATGGCCGGTGGGCGACAACCCCAATGAGATGTGCCTGACAAGGAACGGGCGACACCTGTTTGTAGCCAATGCCAACGACAATTCCGTGTCGGTTATAGATACCCGTGATGGAAAATTGCTGGAGACCCTGAACGCGGCACTGTATCCGGATGCGCCCAGCGGATCCACGTCCAACGGCGTGGCACTTTCCCGGGACGAGAAAACCCTTTACATCGCCAATGCCGACAACAACTGCCTGGCGGTCTTTGATGTTGAAAAACCCGGCTTCAGCCATTCAGAGGGATTTATCCCGGTAGGCTGGTATCCCACGCATGTAAAAGTGCTGGATAAGAAAATATTTGTCAGCAACGGCAAGGGTTTTACTTCTTCCGCCAATCCTTATGGCCCCAACCCCACCCGTAAGAGCGAGGAAGTCATTTACCAGAAGGGCGACAGCACCCGGCCGGTGGACGTACAGTATATCGGCGGCCTGTTCAAGGGTACCATGAGCGTGATCGACCTGCCCGACGAAAAGACCATGGCCACTTATTCGAAGGCCGTCTACGAGAATATCCCTTACAGCCGGGAACGTGAGAAAATGGCGGAGGGTGAAACGGGGAATCCGATTCCCCGCAAACTCGGGGACCCATCCCCCATCAAGTATGTTTTTTATATCATCAAGGAAAACAGGACCTACGACCAGGTATTGGGCGATATGCCCCAGGGTAATGGGGATACCAGCCTGGTGCTGTTTGGAAACAGGATCACCCCCAACCAGCATGCGCTGGCCCGGGAATTCGTGCTGCTCGACAATTTTTACGTGGATGGCGAAGTGAGCGCGGACGGCCACAACTGGAGCCTTGGGGCCTATGCCACTGACTACCTGGAGAAAAACTGGCCTACCAGCTACGGCGGACGCGGCGGCAGTTACGATGCCGAAGGCACCCGGGGGGTAGCCAACAACAAACACTTCATCTGGGACATGTGCAAGAAAATGGGCGTGAGTTATCGCACCTACGGTGAATTCGCGGACGATTACAAAGCCAATCTCCCGGTTCTGGAAGGACATTTTTGTCCTTACTATACCAGCTGGGACGAATCGGTAAGGGATACCACGCGCTTCTACCAGTGGAAAAGAGACTTCGACTCACTGTTAGCCATCAATGCAGTACCGCAACTGAACACCCTGCGGTTCATCAACGACCACACAGAAGGTTTGCATATCGGAAGACCCACGCCCTTCGCGCATGTGGCAGATAACGACCTGGCAGTAGGGCTCTTCGTGGAATACCTGTCCAACAGCCCCATCTGGAAAGAGACCGCCATTTTCATTGTGGAGGATGACGCTCAAAACGGGCCGGACCATGTAGATGCGCACCGTACAACGGCGTATGTGGCCGGCGGGTTTGTCAAGCGGGGCTTCACAGACCACACCATGTATTCCACGTCTTCCATGCTTCGAACCATGGAACTGATCCTCGGCCTGCCTCCCATGAGCCAGTACGATGCGGCCGCAACGCCTATGTGGCGCTGCTTCAGTGCAACACCGGACCCGCGTCCGTTCCGGAGCCTGCCGGCCAATATCAGCCTCAGCGATGTGAATACCAAAGACAATGACCTTGCCCGGAAGAGCGCCACATTCGATTTCTCAAAAGAAGACCGCATTCCGGACCTGGAATTCAGCGAAGTGATCTGGAAAGCCGTGAAAGGGGAACACAGCATTATGCCAGCGCCACGCCGGAGCGCGTTCCTCAGAAAAACGGATTCGGAAGAAGACGACTGATTTATTTTTTCCAGGCCATGCCGATGCATACTGCCTGGAAATCCGTGTTCGCAATTATTTATTTCGAACACATACCTTTGCGCCACGAGTACGTCTATTTTAAGTATGAACTTTAAACTGCATTGTATGAAACCAAGATTTCTCCTCTTCACTGCCATCGCCTCAACCGTATTCTTTTCCTGTGTGAGCTCTAAAAAATACCAGTCGCTGGAAAATCAACTCAAGGAGGCCAATACGTCCATTGCCGGTGTGCAGAGTGATTTGAGGAACTGTCGTGATGAAAAAGCCGAGCTCGAGCGTCAACGCGCCGCCAATGAAGCAAAAATCAGCGCCCTGACGGAACAGAATACTTTCCTGAAGGAGAATAACAACCAGGCCCTGAAACAATTGCAGGACCTGTCCGTGATTTCTTCGCAGCAGGCCGAAAGCATCAAGAAGTCCATGGATAACATCGGGGCCAAAGACTCATATATTCAAAACCTGCAGCAGCAGATGGCGCGCAAGGACTCCCTGAATATGGCCCTGGTCATGAATCTTAAAGGAGCTATCGGAAACATGGCGGATGAGGATATCAATATCAAGGTTGACAAAGGCGTGGTATTCATTGACATTTCAGACAAACTGCTTTTCAAGAGCGGCAGCTACGATGTTACGGATCGAGCCAAGGAAGTACTGGGTAAGGTAGCGCTGGTACTGAAAAACCAACCGGATATCGAGTTCATGGTGGAAGGACATACGGACAATGTGCCTTTCTCCAAAGGTGTATTGGTTGATAACTGGGACCTGAGCACCAAGAGGGCCACAACCGTCGTACGTCTGCTCCAGAAGCAATACGGGCTTGACCCGGCGAAAATGGCTGCGGCAGGGCGGTCGGAATACCATCCGGTATCCAGCAACGATACCAACGAAGGCAAGTCTGCCAACCGCCGTACCCGGATTGTAATCCTGCCCCAACTGGACCAGTTCTTCAAGCTTCTCGAACCGGCCAAGTCATAGGATTGAACGCATCAAATTACCCATAAGCCAAACCCGTAACTAGCTGTTTCGGGTTTGGTTCATTATAAAGCGGGCTTGAGCCGGGAGCTCCCTGGACCAGGCCCCGCCATAGAAGAAAATGGGGTAAGTAACAGGCTGCTATGAAAGTTCCTGGAATTCGCCCGTCTGCTTGTTTTTGCGTACGTTATTCCAGGTGAACACACGGCCATTCATCGCAACATAGACGCCATGTGGCAGGGCCTGCACAAAAGCCAATGCAGAGCCCAGGTTAAACAGCCCGTCTGAGCTGCCAAATTTGTAGGGGATCATCGCCCCCGTCAGCACTACCGTCTTGTCTTTGATCCTGCCGGCCAGGAACCTGGCGGTGTCGGCCATGGTATCGGTGCCATGCGTAATCACAATCCTTTTCTCGTCCGCCTTCAGGCAATGATCTGCGATCAGCACGCGGTCCTGCTCCGTCATATCCAGGCTGTCGATCATCATCAGGGTGCGGATATCAACGTCTACCCGGCAACGGCCGAGCTTGAGCATTTCTGGCAGGTGGGTGTCCTTAAAAAATAATTCACCTGTCAGTTCATTGTATTCCTTGTCGAATGTCCCGCCCGTGATGAGTACTCGGATGCCCATAAAAAAAGCGGCACCGGTTCTGTTCCGGCCCCGCCCGTAAAATTAACCTGATTTTGGTATACACCTGCATCAGGGATTTATTTTGGAAAAGATATACCCGGCCACGAAAGCCTGCAGGATACCGTAGGCCAGCCAGGTAAGGACCATACCCAGGGAAATATCAATGGCGCTGTACGTCACCCACAACACGGGCACCATAGCGATGATCCCATAGACCAGGGCAACTTCAAATGCACGTAGCAGGTCACCCCCCTTGAAGAGGTCTTTGTATCTTTCCCAGAACCATTTCAGGGCGAAGGCAACGACAAAGGGATGCGTATAAAAAAGCCAGTCGGTACTGGTATCCGACCACCGGAATACAGGGCTGAAATATTCCTCCACGAGACCGGGGAAAAATTTGATCTCAATAAAAATGAGCAATAGGCTCATGGCCAGCAGGACTATGCCTGCAACCAGGACGGAGAGGACAATTTTCTTCATATCATTTATTTAAAGAATAAAGGCAATATTTCAGGATCCGAAGGGCCGGAAATGAAGCTCAAAGTTGACTTTAATTTCCTGGTTGATTCGTACCAGTCCCGCGAGTTTGCCGGGTGGTACCAGGTTGAAATCCGAGAAAAGAATCTGCTTGCTGCCACAGAGCCGGAACCGGTTTCCCTGTTCATGTATCACGGTATACTCCATGTCGTATCGCTTTATATGACCCGCCAGCTCGATATTCACCTGGCCCCTGACCTTCTGGCCCTCCTGCACCCAGGTAAGGTCATCCATGGACAGGAAATGGATGCGCAGCTGCGGATACTTATCAGCCCTGAGTGTTTTACGCAGGTCCGAGGTAATATATTTCTGGTGACAGTCAAACTGGCTGATGTCAATATTGACGGCGCTGTTCCGGAATACAAGTTTTTTTGCACGATCGTCCCTTACCCAGCGAAGGGTGTCAGACTGCAGGTATTGCCTGATGTGGCAGGTAAACCGGTTGATATTCGAACTGCCCTCGATATTCAACAGGCTGCCGCTCTCCACCACCCAGGCGGGCGACAGCGGTACCGGGATTTCAGCTGGTCTGAAAGATCCGAGGCTGAGGAGTGCTATGAACAGTATGCGCAACATACGTATCGTTGATTCATCCGGGTTTTATCATTTGGAAAGCCAGGTTACCATTTGCCGGCAACCTGGCTTTCGGGCAAGCAGGTGAAGGCCTATTTAGAAACCAACAACGGCTTCAAGTACATATCCGCTGAATTTGCCTTTGGTATACTGGGAAGCATAATCGGCAGTGGGATAATCGTTGTATTTCTGGATCACGTATTCGCCTTTGATCATCACGTTCTTTGTCAGGAACCAGCCTGCGGCGATGGAAGTACGGTTAATGTTAACGTCGTATGCTTTAGGTGAATTTGGAAGCACAATGGGGTTGATCATCTGCTTGGCATCTACGGTGTTGTACCGAACACCCAGCCACAGGTTTTCCTTGCCACCCAGGCTCGCCCTGTACACCAGTTCGCCAGCCAGCTGCGTAAAATCACGGTCTGCGGTTTCGTTGGATGCGCGGCCTTTACCGGTTTCGTAAGTGCCAAAGAATTCAAGGCCACCCCATTTGGCAAAACCGTTAAACTGCATGCCCTGTGTCCTGTCCCTGTATCCGGGATTCATACGACCGGACCATGCGTTATCGGTTGGGTTGCCTGCCGTCCTCACACCGCTCTTGTTGAAGTATGCGGCTTCCTGTACCATAAAATAGTTGGAACCGGTACGATCGCCCCAATACAATGTATTGCTGGCGGAACTGTTATCCTGGTAATATGAACCGGATACGCGTACCCTTAATTTCTCGGAAAGGTTCTTGTCGTAACCGCCTTTCAGGTAAATGGCCGGCGATTTTTTTGCATTGGGGTCTGTTGCGGAAGGGGTACCTTCTTTCACATCACCCTTGATTTCGCCATTGGTCAAACCAACCATACCAAACAGTCCGTTCCAGCGTGCATACACTTCACCGCCAATTTCCGTAGTGAACGCGTCCACGATATAGTTTTCCATGAAGGGGTTATAGAGGGTCTGGCCGCCGTCAGAACGACGGAAGTGGGCATCGCCATAGTTAATTTCCATGTGACCAATCTTGATGGTAACGATGTCCATCAGGTCGTCCCAGAATTTGCCTTTAAACGGCAGCTTATCGAACTGGATATACCCGCCTTTCACCCAGGCTTCGTTATGGTGCCTGGCGGAGAGATAGGTTACCAGGTTCAGCCGGATACCGTCTGCCAGTTGCACGTCCATGTTAAGGTTTGCCTGCGCGGTATTGAAACCTGCGCTGAGCGGGTAAAGCATGTTGGCGGCGGAGTCAGCCTTACCAACTGTACCCATGGAAACATAGTTTTCATGTTTGAGGCCCTGGAACTGCTGCGTGAAACCGGCACCAAACCGTACCCGCAGTCCCTGGAAGGTCACGTTGTCCTTGGGGGTTTCAAACACGTTCAAACCCCGCTGGTCATAATAACGGAAGTTCTGGATACTGTCGTAATAACTCATGTATTCCTTAATAAAGGATTTTGTTTCCTGCGCCTGCAGCAGGTTACTTGCCAGGATGAAGACCATCAACAGGCTTAAGCGTTGGAAGGAAATAAACTGTTTCATACAATAGCTGTTTTAGTATTCAATGATGTTATGCTTGTTTTGCTTATTGGGGTTTGGCGGTAAGGCTGTACTCGATGGTTACGTCGGGGCCCGTTTTGATGGCGCCGAGCATGATGCTGATCGGTTTCACATTGTAGTCGGTTGTTTTGAGTTTATAGGATCCGGTTATGGTAACGGATTTGTCGGGATTGACTTTGCAGGTCCCTGCCAGGGTAACATCGCGGCTTCCACTGCTGATGGTAAGTTTGCCAGGGGCACTCACCGTATATACATTACCGGCACCCGGCTTAACCGTGACGGATGATGACTTAAAAGTCACATTCGGATAGGAACTGGCATTCATCGCCTTATAGGCGTTATTGTCCATCGTGCTGCCATGTTTGCTTTTCAGGGAGTTTACCGAAAGGGTAAACTGGAGATTTGTCATGCCGGAAATATTACCGGCAGCGTCCTGTTGCACGGTCATCGTGCAATTCCCTTTCTCCGAAACCAGGTCCCAGTCGTGGATGTTGGAAGTGCCCAGCACTGTGATCTTCACATTGTTGCTGGCCGTGTAATGCTGTTCTGAAAATCGCAGGGGGATAAAACTCATCAGCAAGGGGAGAAGTACGAAGAGGACTGCATTCGTAGCTTCTCTGGCGGGGGTTCTCATTGCATCATCATTTAGGTTCACAAGTAAATCTGAGTACCACAAAACTAATGGTGCACCATTGGCTGGTCAATGACCGCTGAAAGTCTGTCGTGTGACTTTTATTACAGATAAAAATGACCGGCATCATACATATGCCTCATTCATCATGCACATAAAAAAGGCCGGCTTCGTGTAGCCGGCCTCGTACTTCATTGATATTCCGTCTTATTTCCCGATAGCAGCCTGTGCGGCGGCCAGCCGGGCGATGGGTACCCGGAACGGGGAGCAGCTTACATAGTTAAGCCCCAGGCTGTGGAAGAATTTCACACTGTCCGGATCACCGCCGTGTTCGCCACAGATGCCCACTTTCAGGTTTTTCTTGACCTTTCTGCCCCTTTCGGTTGCGAGCCTCACCAGTTCCCCAACACCGTCCTGGTCGATACTCTGGAAGGGATCCTCCTTGAGGATTTTACGGTCGAGGTAGTTGGGCAGGAAACCGCCGATGTCATCGCGACTGAAACCGAAACTCATCTGGGTAAGGTCATTGGTACCAAAGCTGAAGAAATCAGCTTCCGTAGCCATCGCCCCGGCTTTCAGGGCGGCCCTCGGAATCTCGATCATGGTTCCGAAATGGTAAGGTATGTTTCTGACTTTCATCGCCGCACACACTTCCTTGTATACCCGGTCCACAATGGCTTTCTGGTGTGTCAGCTCATTGACGGTGCAGGTAACGGGAATCATGATTTCGGGGAAAGCCTTCTTGCCGGACTTATTGAGTTCTGCGGCGGCTTCCAGGATCGCACGAACCTGCATTTCCGTGATCTCAGGATAACTGATACCCAGGCGTACGCCGCGGTGTCCCAGCATGGGGTTGTTTTCATGAAGCGCCAGTACGCGTCTTTTCAGGAGGCTCATGCTGATGCCAAGCTCTTTGCTGAGCTGGTGCAGTTTCTCCGAATCATGCGGTACAAATTCATGCAGCGGCGGATCCAGCAGGCGAATGGTCACGGGGTGGCCATTCATCACTTCCAGCGTTGCCTTGATATCTTTCTTCACAAATATGAAGAGATCGTTGAGGGCTTTGCGGCGCTCGGGTTCCGTTTTAGATACGATCATCTTGCGGAGCAGGAACAGGGGCTTGTCGCTTCCTTCGCCATAAAACATATGTTCGGTACGGAACAGGCCTATACCTTCCGCACCAAAGCTGGCAGCTGTTGCAGCATCCTTGGGTGTGTCCGCATTGGTGCGAACGCCCATGGTACGCAGTTTATCCACCAGTTTCATGAAATCCTTATAGCTCTGGTTCTTGTTCAGGTCAATATCCACCAGGGCCATGCTTCCCTCGTACACCAAACCCTTGGTGCCGTTCAGGCTGACCCAGTCACCCTCATGGACAAACTGGCCGCTGTTGGTCTTGAATGTTTTTGATTCCGAGTGTATTTCGATATCGCCGCAGCCCACGATGCAGCATTTACCCCATCCGCGGGCTACCAGGGCGGCATGGGAGGTCATGCCTCCTTTTGTAGTGAGGATGGCCTGTGATTTGTGCATGCCGTCCACATCTTCCGGGGAGGTCTCTTCCCTGACCAGGATTACCTTCTCCCCTTTCTTTGCCCACTCCACCGCTTCGGCGGAAGAGAATACCACCCGGCCACGGGCGCCGCCGGGACCGGCGGGAAGGCCTTTGGCGATGGGCTTGGTTACCTGTTCCACCTTGGGGTCCAGCATGGGGAGCAACAATTCAACCAGCTGGTTGGGTGCTACCCTGGATACCGCTGTTTTGGCGTCAATCAGTTTCTCCCTGAACATTTCAGCTGCCATGCGAACCGCGGCCACGCCATTGCGTTTGCCCACACGGCACTGCAGCATGTAGAGTACCCCTTTTTCAATGGTGAACTCGATATCCTGCATATCCTTATAGTGCTTCTCCAGTTTCCGCTGGTAGCCGTCCAGTTCCTTGTAGAGGTGCGGCATCGTCTTCTCCAGCGTGGGGAGGTGCTTGCTCTGCGCATTTTTCGAGTATTCGTTGACGGGAGCAGGGGTACGGATGCCTGCCACAACGTCTTCGCCCTGGGCATTAACCAGGTATTCTCCATAGAACCGGTTTTCCCCATTGCCGGGGTTGCGGGTAAAAGCAACGCCCGTGGCGCTGTCGTTGCCCATATTACCGAAGACCATGGATTGCACGTTGACGGCGGTTCCCCATTCATCGGGAATCTTTTCAATCCGGCGATATTCCACGGCCCTTTTCCCATTCCAGCTGGAGAACACGGCGCTGACGCCGCCCCAAAGCTGTTCTTCGGGATCATCGGGGAATGGCTTACCCAGCACTTTCACGATGGTTTTTTTATAATCATCCACCAGTGTTTTCAATTCCGCTGCCGTGAGGTCCGTATCACTCTGGTATCCCTGCTTGTGCTTGATGGCTTCCAGCTTTTCGTCCAGCACTTTGCGGATGCCCTTACCTCCTTTGGGTTCAACGCCCGCCGCTTTTTCCATCACCACATCGGCATACATCATGATCAACCGGCGATAGGCATCGTACGCGAACCGTTCGTCACCGGTCTGCGCAATCAGTCCCGCGAGGGTTTCCTTATTCAGTCCCACGTTGAGGATCGTTTCCATCATGCCCGGCATCGAACGACGGGCGCCGGAACGGATGGAGAGCAGGAGTGGATTCTTAGGATCCCCGAACTTCTTGCCCATGATTTTTTCAATACTGGCCGTGGCAACTGCCACCTGCTTTTTCAATTCCTTCGGGTATGTTTTCCTGTTATCGTAGTAATAGGTACACACTTCCGTAGTGATGGTGAATCCGGGTGGTACCGGCAGCCGGAGCTTCGGGTGTCCGGCCATTTCAGCCAGGTTGGCGCCCTTGCCGCCTAGAAGATTCTTCATGGATTCATTGCCGTCGGCCTTGCCGCCGCCAAAAAAGTACACGTATTTACGTGATCGGGTAGTTGTAGCCATAATAGTCGATTTCAAATTGGATACATAATTATCCAAGATCGGCTACACCGGCCATGGATGGCGGTCAGATCAATGAATGATTGAAATCATAGGCCTCAATGATGGCATAACATCATTTTCGGGGGAAGCGCCGGTTGATGGGGCGAGCCTACGCGGTTTGTACCGTATCCGCGATCCAGGAAAGGGCTCCGGATGGGCATTTCCCAACCTGGGTGATGATTTCGCTGGTTGGTGCGCCGAAGGGATCCACCCAGGGCTTTTTACGCGGGTCGAATACCGAAGGAAGACCGGTAGCCTGCTTCCAGCAAATCGTGGAATGCTGGCAGAGCGACGGCTTCCAGACGATGGTCACTTCCCCGTTACTGTATTTCTTCGTAATATCCTTCATACCACGGTAGTTTCGATGGAAATGGGGTTGATAAGCGCCTGGTGGGTGGGGCATTTATCGGCTATTTCCCGCAGGCGCTGGATCTCTTCCGGTTTCAGGTCGCCGGTAAAGTGAAGGCTTTTCTTCAGGCTGGTCCTTCGTTCCTTCTTATCCCAGTCAATCGACACCTGCACATCCACCTGCTCCAGTGGATATTGTTTGCGGTCGGCATACATCCGAAGCGTGATGGCCGTACAGGCCGCCAGGGCTGACGCCAGCAATTCATCCGGCGAGAATCCAAGGTCTGTACCTCCCACGGAAGCTGGTTCATCAGCAATAGCCTGGTTGGTATCGCCTTGAAGCACCGTCCGGTAATGGTCCTTCCCAATGGTGGCGGTAATTTTCTGCATGATCACAAATTATGGATGAAAGACGGGTTACAGGCAAAGATTTCCCGTAACAACGTCTCAAACTCTGTTCTGTTTGCTATATTCGGAAAGCTAATGAACCTGGCATTAACAGCCTAACCAAAACCTAACCTGATGCATGCTATCCTTGGAGCCGGTGGAGCCATCGGCGAAAGCCTCTCGCATATCCTCGCCGAACATAACGTTGCCACCAGGCAGGTATCCAGGCACAGCAGGCACTATAATCATGGCACCGACTTCCGCGCAGACATCACGAAGGCCGATGGCGCCTTGAAAGCGGTGGAGGGGGCCGAAGTGGCTTATATGGTGGTGGGGCTTCCCTACAAACTGCCCGTCTGGCAATCCACCTGGCCTTCGATGATGGACCATGTGGTAAACGCCTGCGCGAAAACAGGAACAAAGCTGATCTTCCTCGATAATATCTACATGCTGTCAGATGCCAGCACGCCGCGGATGACGGAATCATCACCAATGAATCCTTCCAGTAAGAAAGGCGCCATTCGCAAACAGGTGGACCAAATCCTGCTGGATGCCATGGATGGAGGGAGGGTGAACGCCTGCATCGTCCGGTCTGCCGATTTCTACGGCTATACATCGCCCCATAAAAGCCTGCTGCTGGACCTGGTGATCCGGCGGATGACCCATGGCAAAAGCCCGCAATGGTTCTATACGATCGATAAGAAGCACTCTTTCTCTTATATCCCGGATGTGGCATCCGCCCTGTTCATGCTGGCAGGTTCTGAAAAATCCTGGGGCCAGGTATGGAATGTCCCCACCGCGCCGGCCATGACCCTGTCCACCATCATCGACATGATGAACCACCTCCTGCACAAAAAACTAAAGCCACAGGTATTGGGCAATTTCATGACCTCCGCGCTGGGTCTCTTCGTTCCGGCCCTGACGGAAATGAAGGAACTGAAATACCAGCTGGTGCAGGACTATGTGCTTGACAGCAGCAAATTCGAGCAGGCTTTCTCCTTCGAACCTACCAGTATGGAAGAAGGACTCGAAACAGTCATCGACCATATCCACAAGAGCGGTTAACGGGTCCACATGTGCGATACATTTATTATCCCGCCCTCGCTCACGGAATCCGGTCACCGGATTTTCGCCAAGAATTCGGACCGCGAGCCCAACGAGGCGCAACACTGGGTATATATGCCACCCGCCATGCGCGATAGCAACCGCGTACAAACCAGTTTTATCAGCGTCGATCATCCCGCTGCCACGTATGGCATGTGGCTTTCCAAACCTTTCCAGTTGTGGGGCGCTGAAATGGGCATCAATGAGCATGGGCTGGCCATCGGCAATGAAGCGGTATTCACCCGTGTACCGATGGAAAAGAAGGACAAGGGCCTTACGGGGATGGACATGATACGCCTGGCACTGGAAAGATGCCGAAGTGCGAAGCAGGCACTGGAACAGATTTGCTACTACGTGGAAGCCTTCGGGCAGGATGCCTGCGGCGGATATATGAACCGGAAATTCTATTACCACAACAGTTTTATCATCGCCGATCCGGTTGAGGCCTATGTCCTGGAGACCGCAGGCAATCACTGGATCTACCGGAAACCGGCGGGCTTCTATGCGATATCCAACCGCCTTACCATCGGCAAGGAATGGGATGGCATCAGCAAGGACGCGATTTCGTATGCGCGGGAACGTAAGTGGCATCGCCAGGGACCGTTTGATTTCGCGGAGGCCTATACGGAACCCGTGATGAGCTGGCTGGCAAGGGCAAGGGAACGGCGCCAGGCATGCCAGGTAAATGTCCAGGTGATATCTTCACAACGGAAGGTTACCGTGGCGGATGTTATGGATATGCTGCGTTACCATGCACAGGCTGATGGGTTCCGGCCCTGTAATGGAGGCATGAACAATGTATGCCTGCATGCCACCGGGTTGTTCGCCCCCTCACAAACCACCGGTTCCATGGTGGCGGAACTCAATCCGGATCACGCGGCGCCGGTTTGGGCTACCGGCAGCGCAGCCCCCTGCCTCAGCCTGTTCAAACCCTTTTTTACAGGTTCTCCCTGCACGGATAAAAGGCTTTTTAAAGCGCCGGGTGCCATGCACGATGATGCCTACTGGTGGAAATGGGAAAGCTGGCACAGGGAGGCATTGCAAAACTACCCTGCCGCGAAGTCCCTTTGGCGTGCAAAAGCACTGCCGCTGGAACAACAGTGGTTCAGCAACGCGCAGCGAAACCACCCATCCAACATCGGGAAAACAGACCCTGGAAAACTAACCAGGGAAGCGATGGATCAATCCCTCACTGTCTTACAGGAAATGCGCGAAGCCCTCCGCACGGCTGGACGAAAACGAAGCGGATGGATGTATCGCTACTATTGGAACACATGGAACCGGAAAGCCGGCATACCCCATTCTTTCAGCTGAGCAGCATCATCCGAAAGCCTGGCTGTTGCCAGGCCAATGCTCCTTTATTTTTGCAGGGATGCCAGTTCAGGCGGAACTTTTTTGGCCTCATCCCGGATATCGCCCGTCATGGTTTTGAGGAAGGCAACAATGCGGCCAACTTCATCTGACGTCATCTTCCTGTTCAATTCCGTCGCCGCCATGATCTTTACAGAGGAATCAAGATTGGCGATGCTTCCATCGTGGAAATACGGGTACGTCATCTCCACATTGCGCAGGCCCGGTACCTTGAACTTGTCCTTTTCAGAGTGGTCTCCCGTGATGTTCAGCCTTCCTTCGTCGTCCATTCGGCTATGCGTAAGCGTCCGGTAGTCGGTGAAAATACCGAACCGCTGCAGCGAACCGCCGCCTACACCCACACCATTGTGACAGGAAGCGCAACCCGCATCCATAAACGCGGCAAGCCCTTCCTGCTCTTCGATTGTCAGCGCGGTAAGGTCGCCGGCCATGTATTTGTCGAATCGGGACGGCGTCAGCAGGGTCCGCTCAAAAGCCCCGATGGCCTTTTGCAGGTTGGTATAGCTGACGGGGATGATCTCACCGGGGAAAGCCGCATTGAATAGGCTTCGGTACATGCTGTCATTGCGCAGGCGGTTTACCAGGAAACCCAGGTGGGGTACCGCCAGTTCCTCCTGGTTGAGGAGTGGCTTGCCGGCCTGTTCTTCGATGGTCAGCGCCCGGCCATCCCAGAACTGCATATTGTGCAGGGCCGCATTGAAAACAGTTGGAGCATTCCGTTGTGTTGGATTCTCCAGCGTGTCGGCCGACGCTTTTACGTTGTCTACGCCCCAGGAGGAAAGACGATGGCAGGAATTACAACTGCTTTTGCCGGATTTTGAAATACGCGGATCATAAAAAAGCACCTGTCCCAACTTTACCTTGGCATCTGTAATCGTATTGCTTTCCGTTTCCGCAACGGCCGGCAGTACTGCAAAAAATCCGTGCGCCTGTTTCCACAACGCAGTGTCCCGGGCGGGATTCCTGGCGGGCCCGGCCTGTTTTTCTTCCCTTGGACTACATCCCATTGCTATGACGCACAGCATGAGAAACACGCCCTTTTTCATAGCCTGAATTTAAGGATAACAAGGTACGCAGGCCATCCAGTGCAATCTATGACCAATCTCAGTAAACAGGCTATCCCTCGAAGATCAGCGACATAACCTGTTCGTCGATATATACGCGCTCCTTCCTGAGGAAAGTATAGTTTTTCAGAATCCCTTCCCGTATAAAACCCAGGTTTTCATAAAGCCTTATCGCCCTGGCATTCTCCACGGCAACGGTCAGTTCGATGCGGGTGAAGCCCTTATCCCTGCAAAGCCGGATGGCTTCCCGCAGCATGTCTATCCCTATCCCCCGCCCACCGGCCTCCGGAAGTATCGCCACGCCGCCCAGGTACATGATATGGCTGTTCCGGTATTTCTGTGGTACCAGTTTGCACATGCCAACGGGGCTGCCGCCGGACTCATATACAAAGAGCGCACGACGGGCGATAAGGTCTGCGGCGATGGGGATAAATTCAGCCAGGGGCATCTCTTCGTACAACAGCCAGCGGTTGATCGAGGGGTGCATGTACAGGGAAAACAGGAATTCTGTATCGGCAGTGGTGGCTTGTCGTAACATGGCATGAAGTTACAATCCTGTCTTTTTGTATCTTAAAGCATGGCACTACATTTTTATCAAATGAAGTTTAAGACATCCGTCATGACCATTGTCCTGTCCTGCCTGTTTGCGCATGCCGGGAGGGCACAACAAACAGACAGCGCTGACCTGCTGATACGCAACGGCCGCATCATGGACGGCACGGGCAACAGCTGGTATTATGGCGACGTGGCCGTCAGGAATGGCATGATCCGGCAGATAGGCAGGCTGGGCAGCATGCCGGCCAGGAAAACCATTGATGCAAAGGGACTGATCGTCTGCCCCGGATTCATCGATGTGCATGCGCATATCGAGAGCAGCATTTTCGAGAAGCCTTCCGCAGACAATTATGTACATGATGGCGTCACGAGTGCCGTGACGGGT